>CAIMNN010000031.1 GCA_903842845.1 uncultured Acidobacteriaceae bacterium
CCACCGCGTTACGCACAGCCAGGTGCTCGGCCATCAACCCGCCGCCATTCGCCGGATACTCCACAGGCATATCCCACCCGCCAAAATCCACCATCTTTGCCTTCAACCCGCGGTGCATTGCATTCAACGCCGTCTTCTTCAACTCACTCATCGCTCAACTCCAAAACTCTGTCCTTAATCACGATAGGCAGTCAGTGGGCGTGGGGTCAAATCGCAATCTATTACTTTTCCATCTCACAAATTCCTGCACCACACATTGGAACTATCACGCAATCTTCTGCGTACTATTTTGTAAGGACGCATCACAGGAGGTCACCATGCTCTTCTTTCTCTTCTTCAAGCTCATGTTCCTCGTCGCAGGCTTTGCTTTCTACTTCCTGCCCACGCTCATCGCCAGCAGCCGGCAATCGCGCTCGCAGAGCGGCATCTTTGTCCTTAACCTGCTTCTCGGCTGGACCTTCATCGGCTGGTTTGTCGCTCTAATCTGGGCCTTCGCCAGCGAGCGCCGCTACTACGGCTACAGCCACTACTAGCACCACCGCATCGGTGACGTTGTAAAATCATCCGTGTTCACACATGGAGTTTTTACATGAACCAGGTTCGCGGCATCCTCTTGATTGCGCTCGGCGGTTGGGGTATTTATTTGGGCTTGCACAGCACGGGCAACCGTGCGCTCTACGCCTACGCAATCGGCGCAGTCGCCATCCTCGTCGGCCTATGGCGCGTAACCCGCAAAACCGCCCGCTGAATCACTTCGCGTAACCTGGCCCGCGCAAAACCTTCCCCGGCAGCGCGCCTGTCATCTTGCCGCCTTCGATCACCGGCACGCCGTTGACCAGCACGTCTTCCATCCCCACTGAAAGCTGATTCGGTTTCTCAAACGTCGCCAGATCCGTTATCTTCTCAGCGTCAAACACCACCACGTCGGCCCACATCCCCACCTTCAACACTCCGCGGTCGCTGAGCCGCATCTTCGCCGCCGGCAACGCGGAAAATTTCCTTATCGCATCCGGCAGCGTCAATACTATCTCCTCACGCACATACTTCCTCAGTATCCGCGGAAACGTCCCATACGCCCTCGGATGAGGATGCTCCGTGCCCAGTAACCCATCAGGCGACGTACCCGACGAATCATTGTCGATCGACATCCACGGCTGCTTCAGCGCCAACCGCACGTCCGGCTCATCCATGCCGAAGACCGCAACCTCGGTAGCTGCGTTGTCGCGTATCAATATCTCGCACAGCGCATCGATGGCGTCCATCTTCCACTCCGCTGCGACCTCGCTCAATCGCTTGCCTTGGATCTTGAGCAGTTCTGGATTTTGTACTATTCCAATCAAAACAGCTTCCGGCCCTGAAATCTCCTGCCACTCGTTGTCCCACTCCTCGCCCGCCGAGTCCTTCCCGCTCGCAAGCATGTCCTTGCGGATCCGCGCCCGCGTCGCCGGGTCCTTCAACCGCGCTATCAACTTCTCATCGCCGCCGTCATGCGACCACGGCGGAACGAACGCCGAAAAAGAATTGTGCCATGCCGTGTACGCATAAGTATTCGCGCTCACCTCAACTCCATCTCGCCGCGCCGCATCTATGCGCTCCACTATCTGCGGCATCCGTCCCCAATTCGCCTTCCCCGCCGCCTTCAAATGCCAAATCTCCACCGGAACCTTCGCCTCGCGCCCAATGCGCGTCGCTTCGTCAATCGCCTCCAGCACCGCATCGCCCTCGCTGCGCATATGCGTCGCGTAAACGCCACCGTACTTCCCCGCCACACCAGCCAACGCTATCAACTCTTCGGTCTTCGCATACGGCGCCGGCGAGTACTGCAACGCCGTCGACAACCCCACGGCCCCGTCGCGCATTGCCTGCCCAACAAGCGCCTTCATCTCCTCAAGCTGCGCTGCCGTCGGCTGTACATCCGCATCGCCCAGCACCATCCGCCGCACGCTCGTCGCGCCCACATAGCTCGCAAGGTTGATCCCCATTCCATGCCGCTCCAGCGTCGTGAAGTACTCGCCCAGCGTGTGCCAATCCGGCTTTATCTTGTAGTGCTCATATCCGCCGCGGTCCCCCGCCAGCATCGCGTCATTCACCGACCCGGCGGAATTACCCTCGCCCGTTATCTCCGTCGTGATGCCCTGAAATATCTTCGACGGCACCCGCGGCTCCACCAGCATCGTCAGCTCCGACTGCCCCAGCATGTCAATAAATCCCGGCGCAACCACGCGCCCGCCGGCATCAATCCGCTTCACCGCCGCGTGCCCATCCAACTTGCCAATCGCCACTATCCGCCCGTTACGAATGCCCAGGTCGGCCGAGTACCACGGTGACCCCGTACCGTCAATCACGTGCCCATGGACGATCAGCACATCAAACGCCGCGTCCTGCGCATACATTTGTGGCACAACCAGCCAAAAAATCAAAGCCGCCAGCAATCCGCGTAAACAAGCTTTCATATCTTGATTCCTCCAAAGCCTTGCAAATTCGGCTGAATCCCTGAAAAAACCGTACTCCAGTTGCATCAATCTACCACCACTTGCATTAGTTGCAATATGAAATTCGTTTTCCCTGCTCCGTTCCCATTGCGTTGCTAACTTGCTTCACTCTACAATTTGCATGACATCTCTTGCAGGTTTCTCGTGCAAAATGTGTGTAGCTGATGAGTCAGCAACATGCTGCCTCACTCACACCAAAATCATTGGCCTGCGTCAAAACAACAAGTTCAAAGAAAAGGAATCACTCATGAGCGCGATGTGGAAACCCACCCAGCCTAATGCCGCCCCCACACCCACACCCGAACCCATCCGCCCAACCCCCACGCCGGCCTTTGAGCCCGCCGCGCGACCCACTGCCGCAAGCGAGCAGGCATCCATCGGCAAGGGGCTCAGCTTCAAGGGCGAGATAACCGGCACAGAATCGCTTTATATCGACGGCAAGATCGAGGGCAGCATCAGCCTGCCCGGCAATCGAGTCACCGTCGGTCGCAATGGCACCGTCACCGCCAACATCACCGCGCGTGAGATCGTCGTCCTCGGCAAGGTCCGCGGCAACGTCTCCGCCACTGACCGCGTTGACATCCGCGCTGAAGGTTCGCTCACCGGCGACGTCGCCGCCGCGCGCATCAGCATTGAGGACGGCGCATTCTTCAAGGGCGGCATTGACATCCGCAAGCCCGATGGCAAGCCCGGCCTCGTACAACAGGAGCTCCCCGCTCAGGCCTAGCTCTGCGCTGCATCGTCTTACAAAGAAGGGAACGCCACCGCTGCGTTCCCTTTTCATTTTCATTATTTGCTGCTTTTTTTATTGACCTCCCATCCGCTACCATCACCGAATGAAGAAAACTTCCCTCTTTCTGGTGCTCTTAGCCTCTCTGCCCCTCGTCGGGCAGACCCTGCAAGTCACTCCTCAAACCCATGATGCCCTCATCCGTCTCGGCGGCCAGCTCATGCTCGACGGCAAAGCCTACGAGTACGACCGCCAGCTCTCCGACGAGATTGGCCCGCGCCTCACAGGCAGCGGCAACTACGTCAAGGCCACCGAGTACGCCAAGGGCGAGTTCACCCGCCTCGGCCTCAAGAATGTTCACTTCGAAATCTGGACCATCCCCGCAACCTGGGAGCCCGAAAGCGTCGGCGAAGCGCGCATGATCAAGCCCCACCACCAGCGCCTCCATATGGAGAGCGAAGGCTGGTCACTATCAACGCCCGAGGGCGGCGTCCGCGGCGAGATCTTCCATCTGAAGGCCGCAACCGTCGAAGCCGTCACTGCTGACGCAGACAAGATCAAGGACCACATCGTCTTTATTGACGGCGAAACCATGCGCAACTCGCCGTCGCAATTCGGCAAGCTCTTCGATGGCCTCAACGCGCTCACCACATCCGGCGCAAAGGCTCTCATCCTCGGCTTCGGCACCACCAACAACGCGCCCAGCTTCATCGGCCTCACCACCTTCAACGGCAGCCTTTTCCCGCTCGCCGCTGGCAACCTCGGTCAGGAAGACACTCTCTTACTCGGCCGCCTGCTCAAAGAAGGCCCCGTCGAAGTCCAGTTCACTTTCAAGAACAGGATTCTTGCCAACGTCCCCGTCAACAACGTTGTCGCTGAGATTCCCGGCACTGACGCTTCCGGCGAGTACATCGTCATCGGCGGCCACCTCGACAGTTGGCACCCCGGCACTGGCGCGCAGGATAACGGCACCGGCGCATCGAGCGTCCTCGCTATCGCTGAGGCCATCCAGGCCTCCGGCCTCAAGCCGCGCCGCACCATCCGCTTCATCCTCTTCGGCGGCGAAGAAGAAGGCCTTATCGGCTCAGTCAATTACGCGCGCCAGCACCTCTCCGAGATGGACAAATGCGTCGGCGTCTTCGTCACCGACTCCGGCTCCGAGCCGCCAAAGGGCTGGTACACCTTCGGCCGCAGCGACGTTAAGGACTCGCTCAAGCTCATCGAGCCGCTCCTTGCCTCACTCGGCGCCAGCGGCACAACCGATGAAGGCGATCTGACTTTCGAAACCGATGAAGCGCCCTTCCTCATTCACGGCGTTCCCTCGCTCGTCCTCTGGACCCCGATGGACAAGTACTGGGGCCTTCACCACAAGCCCAGCGACACCTTCGACAAAGTTGTCCAGCGCGACCTCAACCTCGGCGTCGCTGTTGTCGGCGTCACTGCCTACGCCTTCGCCGACGCACCGAACTCACTCAAGCACTACTCCCAGAGCGAACTTGAAGACGAGCTCAAGAGCATCAAGGCCATCGACGAGTACAAGGACATGAACGACCACAAGTTGTTTTAGTTTTTTAGATTCATAGATGATATGGATGCCCCATCCTTGCGCGTCTTTTAGCGCAAGGGTGGGAAATCCATCAAGCAAATCCCAACCTCTTCCGCATCACCACCGGCAACGCAGAACCCGTCTTGCGCAGCACAAAGTCCGCGACAACCAGCCACAGCAATCCGCCCACCAACAAAAGTCCCGCATCAGCCCAGTGTGTCTCCATCCACGCCGCATGATGCGCCAGCGACGCCGCGCCAAACGTCATCACATGCAGCAGAAACGCCGTCACACCGCCGGCAAGCCCGGCCAGCAAACACCGCCCCAACTCAAGATACTCAATGCTCGCCAGCGAGACCATTCGCCGCAAATGCAACAACACCGCCAGCGCAATAGCCTGCAACGCAATGCCCACGTCCGATGCAATCGCCAACCCCGCCGCGCCAAAATGGCTGTAGCCTACGCGGTAAAACCAGAATGAGACCACTATGATCACCGTGCTCGATAGCATCGGCAGCCACGTTATCCCCGCCGCATAAAACGCGCGCGCATAGATCGCCTGCGCCGACCACAAGAACAGCCCAATCGTATACAGTGCAAAGTAGATCGCCGTCTTCTGCACGTCCGCTTCCGTGAACTTGCCCCCGCCAAACACCATCCCAACCATCGATTGCGACATCGCCGCCATCGCCGTGCTCGCCAGGATTCCCATCGCCATCACCCGCGACGCCGAGTCCGCCACGCCCAGCGCAAACTCACGCCGTTTGCCCGCCGCCCATAACTGCGTGAAGAAAGGCAACGACGCCACACCCGCCGCCTGCGCCAGCACCGCCATCGGCGCGGTGAACAACTGCTTCGCATTCGTCAATCGCG
>CAIMNN010000032.1 GCA_903842845.1 uncultured Acidobacteriaceae bacterium
GCCGCGGTTGCCACAAGCTGAATGGCATCGGTGGCAGCATTGGGCCTGACCTGACTGGAGAGGGCGCGCATCATCGCTCACCGCAGTGGCTGGAGCAGCACTTCCTTACACCGGGTGCGGTTTCGGCCGGATCGGCTATGCCGAACTACCACTTTACGCGCGAACAGGCAAAGGCGCTGACCTATTACATGCTCTCGCTGACGAACGAGGATATGGGCTCGTACTATTCGAGCGAGCGCTCGATACCAGGGCCGGATTACGGTCGCCAGATATTCCAGGAGAAGAACTGCATCAGCTGCCACATGATCGGCGGTGTGGGCGGCAAGATAGGGCCGGAGCTGATGGGAGTGGTCAAGCGGCACTCCGCACAGTGGCTGGATGAGCAGCTTGTGAATCCGGAGCTTGTGTATCCCGGCAGTGCGATGCCTGCTTATGACCTGGAGCCGAATGCACGCAAGGCGCTTGTTGCTTATATGGCTGTGGCCAAGCCTGATGACGCGAAGGCGCTGATGGAGAACAAGGGCCACGTGCAGACGCCGGAGGAGGTTGCAATCGCAGCCGGTCGTCAGGACTTCATCCGCTATGGTTGCGTGGGTTGCCATGGAACGGAATTACAAGGCGGCGTCCCCAATCCGAACGCTCAGGGAGGTGAGGTGCCTTCGCTGCTTCACCTCTCTGACGATTACACCAAGGATGAGGTGATAGCTGTCATCCGCAACGGGCGCATGCCGCCGCTGGACGACCCGAAGGGTAAGACACCACCGCTGTATATGCCATCGTGGAAGAACGTGATGAGCGATGAGGATGTGCACCGCATCGCGGATTACTTGTGGTCGAAGCAGCAGCAGAAGAAGGATAGTTGGTAAGACTTTTATTGAATGGCCTGCCCCGCGAGTTAAGCTCGCGGGGCTATTTTTTTGCACTAGCGAGTGCTGCCGGCGGCTGCCAGCAACTATATGCAGTTGTAAGTGATTAATTTGGCGTCCCCGACGGGATTCGAACCCGTGTTATCGCCGTGAAAGGGCGGTGTCCTAGGCCGGGCTAGACGACGGGGACGCTGGAGCGCGCGAGGAGGGAAATGCTACTGCGCACTCCATTTAGTTTAGTGTTTTGGCGGCGTGGTGTCAAAACGAGTGGAGAGGTTTGAGTGGACGGAATTGGGGTGTGTGGAGGGTTGCGGGTCTACAGAATCGCAAGGAGTGTATACCATATATAAGGATGCGTAAATTCAGATTTCTAGAGACTTTAACGGTCGGATTCGTAGCGGTGCTGATGATCTCGAATCTCACCGGCGCGAAGATCTGCGTGATTCCGTGGGCGCCGCTGGGGTGGTTGCGGATCAGCGCGGCGGAGTTTTTTTTTCCGCTGACGTATATCTGTGGGGACGTGTTCACCGAGGTGTATGGGTACGGGGCGAGCCGGCGGGCGATCTGGCTGGGGTTCTTTTCGATGGGGCTGCTTGCGGTGCTGGGTGAGCTGGCGGTGGTTCTGCCGGCTGCGCCGGGGTGGGGCGACCAGCAGGCTTATGCGATCGTGTTCGGGATTGTGCCGCGATTTGCGATTGCGAGTTTGATAGCGTACTGGGCGGGCGAGTTTACGAACAGCTACACGCTGGCGAAGATGAAGTTGTGGACGGGCGGCAAATGGCTGTGGACGCGGACTGTGGGGTCGACGCTGACGGGTCAGGCGGTGGACACGACGGTAATTATTTTGATCGCATTCTGCGGGCGGCAGTCGTGGGGGATGATGGGGCGGATGGTGGTGTCGTCTTATTTGATAAAGGTTGCTGTTGAGGTGGTGTTTACTCCGGTGACGTATGCGGTGGTGAAGTGGCTGAAGCGGGCAGAGGGTGTGGATGTGTTTGACCGCGAGACGAACTTTAATCCGTTTGCATTAAAAAGCAGGGACTAGGGATTCGCTGTTCTTGAGCGAAGTTCATTGTTGCGAAGAGTTTAGTGGCTGGTGCACAGTTTCACAGTTTCTGTGAGAGAGCTGCTGATGGACGAGGGCTGTGCAATTTAAATAGTTCAGGATGTAGGTGTTAGATGGGCTTTCACAGTTTCACAGCGCGATTTTTAAAAATCCGGCCCAAACAGAGATGCAGATGTGGCGGCAGATGACGGGCGATGTTGAATGGAATCAATCCTCAGCCTGATTGACGGTGGTGAAAACCATACAAGTTGCATAGCGGTTTTTTCGCGCATGTGCTTTTGAGAGAGCTTGCAGCGCATGGATTGCCATGAGTTGATTGTGGCAGAGCGCGGGAATAAAAGTGCAAATACCAGTGGTCAGATGTCAGTGACTGAGCAGGGCCTAGTGAATGAGGCCTAGCCGGTAGGGATAAATGAGAGTGTGGGCTCCCGCCCATTACGAAGTATGCGATGGATGGGACACTGGGGTGAGGTAAGTCCCCGGTCCACGAAGGCGAGGGACCCTTCGACTTCGCTCAGAGCAGGCTACGGGGGCACACGTGATTCTTCAGTTGGTTTAGAAAAAAGCAACAGCAAAGGCAAATGCAGATTCCTCGCTTCGCTCGGAATGACAGTACTTAGGGTATTCAATACCTGGTCCAGAAAGTCGAGGAGCCAATGTGCGTTAAGAAAGCAACCAACGCACGTTGTTCGCGTGATAACCTCGAAGCACTTTGAGGTGTATATGAATTCACGTGCACATTCACTGATTGGGGCGGTTGCGCCTGGTTTACGCTTCGCGGCGATAGCCGCGTTGTTTGTTTGCTCAACCTTGACGGTCATAGCGCAGGAGCAGCCGATTCCGGCTGAACTCAGCTTCCTTAACAAGCTGGGCAAGCCGTACCGGATAACGTACGAGCCGTGGACGGAGATGCGGATACCGAGTGGATTCCGTGGTGACGGCGGAGTGGGCAAAGTTGTGCGCGGGAAGCATTGGCAGTTTCCGGTGATATTGACGGGGATTGAGACGCAGGATGCGATATGGGCGCTCGTGAAGCCGGCGTACCTGGCCAACGGCTGGACGTCAGTGCATGAGTGGACTTCGGGCGGAATCATGATGCTGGCTCATTATCAGAAGGATGGAGTGGAAGCCTGGGCAGTGGTTGAGCCTCGTGGTCCGGAGCGCACTACGGTGGATATGGTTGAGATGGCGCCGATGCCGTTCAAGTTTGCGCTGACAGCGCCATCAGCGACGCCTGAGATGGTGAAGGCAGAGTCGGGGGATATTCCATGGCTGGGGCCGCTGCCGGGCACGAAATTCAGAAGCAGCGCGTTGGATACAGACCCGTTCTATATTCCGATAAAAGGTACGAGCGATCGGGAGTTGGTGGCGCCGAGCTCGATTATCAAGACGTACTACTTGCCGAAAGATGGACTGTCGAGTCCATTCTTCCACGTTTCTTATCACGATGCGTTGACGGCGGCGGGCTGGACGATTGTGGATGAGTACGCCGATACGTTTATCTGGGCGCATTTTACAAAGAATGGTCGCAACATTTGGGCGGCGATAGATAAGGGAGAATATCTCAGCATACGAGTGGCTGACGCCGGTGGCGCGACCATGGATTTGGGGAAAAATTTGGCGGCCAATTGTCACGTTGCGATCTACGGCGTGTTGTTTGACTTCAACAAATCGACGTTGCAGGCGGCGAGCGACCCGGTGCTGCAACAGATACTCGACCTGCTGAAGAAGACGCCCGCGCTGAAGTTGGAGATACAGGGGCACACGGATAATGTGGGCAATGAGAGCTACAACCAGACGCTTTCAGAAGCGCGCGCAAAGGCGGTGGTGACCTGGCTGACTGGGCATGGAGTGGCGGCTGCGCGGTTGACGTCGAAGGGGTACGGGAAGACGAGGCCGATAGCGGACAACGCGACGGATGCTGGAAGGGCAAAGAATCGCCGCGTGGAGATAGCCGAGCCGGGATGTACGGCGAAGGGGAAATAGGTTGGAGGCCATCAACTGAAAATGCGAGTTAAACTCCCGGCGCTCCACTTCTGATAAAAGTGTGGCACCCGATTCTATTTGTAAGGTGAAGATGGGACGCGCGTTGAGCATGCTGGGGTGAAACCCGGGCGGTTGCAGAATCGTATATATGGATACGCGGAATCAAAAACAGGAAAGCACCATCAGGTGGCTGGGTGTTTTGCTGTCGACATTCTGAAAGGGGGCATGGTGCGGTTTAAAATAGAAGATGTTCATTCAAGAATTTTTTGGGTCACATGTTGTAAGTTATTTTGAATGATGAGGATTGCTCGTTATTCAGGTTTCACAAAGGAGCCGGTTTGAAAAACCAATTGAAATTTTTGCTTATTTGCGCGGGCGCAGTGCTCGTTTTCTCCGGCTGCCAGAAGAAAGCTCCGGAAGCAGCGGCGGGCGGGATGCAGGGTTTCCCGGTGCAGACGATATCGGTGACGAACCAGACGGTTCCGCTTTCAAGCGAGTATGTAGCGACGGTGAAGAGCCGTCGGTCGGCGACGTTGCAGCCGCAGGTGAGCGGTCGGCTGACGGGAATCAGCGCGCACTCGGGTGAAGCCGTGAAGGCGGGGCAGTTGTTGATGGAGATAGACCCGTCGGTGGAGCAGTCGGCGGTGGCGTCAGCGAAGGCGACGGAGCGGCAGAAGAAAGCGTTTTACGATTACAACGTAGCGCAGTTCGGCCGCCAGGAGAAGTTGTTTGAGGCGGGCATCATCAGCCGCGATGTGTTCGAGCAGGCGAAGCAGTCGCTGGACAACACGAAGTCGGATTATGAGTCAGCGGTGGAGATGCGGAAGACGGACGAGGCGCAGTTGGCGTACTACAAGATCCGCGCGCCGTTTGATGGAATTGTGGGCGATGTTCCTGTGCATGTGGGCGATTATGCGTCGCCATCAACGGTGCTGACGACAGTTGACGAGAACAAAGACCTTGAGGCGTACATTTATCTTCCGACGGAGCGGGCAGGCGAGGCGAAGCTGGGGATGGAAGTTGAGCTGGTGGACACGAACAACAACCTGATCGAGAAGACGAAGATAGATTTTCTATCGCCACAGGTTGACAGCCAATTGCAGGGCGTGTTGGCGAAGGCACCGCTGCACACGACGCTGGAGAAGGTGCGGACGGCGCAACTGATCAAGGCGCGGGTTATCTGGCGGACGGCGAATTTGCCGACGGTGCCGGTGCTTGCGATAGTGCGGCAGGGCGCGCAGAGCTTTGTGTTTGAGGCGGTACAGGCGCATGGGATGACGGTGGCGCACCAGGTCTCAGTGCAACTGGGCGATGTTGCTGGTGACCAGTATCCGGTCGTGAGCGGATTGCAGCCAGGCGACAAGGTAATCGTGTCAGGGACGCAGTTCCTGGTCGATGGCATGCCGGTGATGCCGCTACCGCCGCAAGCGCACTGAGCATTTGAGAAGAAGCATTCAAACCCACCACATGAAGGGTAGTGAACCGTGTTTGTAGATTTCTTTATTCGCCGTCCTGTGTTCGCGACAGTCTGCGCGCTGCTGATCATACTTGCGGGCGCGGTGTGCATTCCCACGCTACCCATCGAGCTGTATCCTCAGCTTGCGCCGCCGCAGGTTTCTGTGACGGCGGTGTATATCGGGGCCGACTCGGAGACGGTGGAGAAGGCGGTGACGATACCGCTGGAAGAGGCGATCAACGGCGTGGAGGGAATGCGCTATATAACGTCGTCAAGCACGAACAGCGGCGTATGCAGCATCACGGTGACGTTCAAGACCGGATACAACCTGTCGATAGCCGCGGTTGACGTGCAGAACCGCGTGGCGACGGTGCAGGGACGATTGCCTTCGGCGGTGAACCAGGCCGGCATCTCGGTGAACAAGCAGAATCAGAACTTTGTTTTCGGCGCGGGGTTTTACACGCTGGACAATCGTTATTCAGAAGAGTTTATTTCCAACTATCTTGATATTTATGTGAAGGACGCAATCAAGCGCATCCCGGGCGTGGGTGATGCGATGATCTTCGGGGAGCGCAAGTACAGCCTGCGCGTGTGGCTGGACCCGGCGAAGCTGGCGGCGCGCAACTTGACGGCGTCGGATGTGGTGGCTGCGCTGACGGAACAGAACGTGGAGATACCGGCCGGTCAGGTGGGACAGCCGCCAGCTGATGCACAGCAGGTCTACCAGATACCGGTGCGCGTGATTGGGCGCTTGAGCAGCACGGACGAGTTCAACAAGATAATCATCAAGAACTCGGCGAACGGCCTGGTGTTGCTGAAGGACGTGGGCCATGCCGAGATCGGGTCAGAGGATTACAGCAGCAACCTGAGGTACAGCGGGCATCGCGCGAACGGCATCGGCGTGCAACAACTTTCGACGGCGAACTCGCTTGAGGTGGACCGCAAGGCGAAAGACGTGCTGGCTGAAATCTCGAAGAAATTTCCGCCGGGACTGAAGTACGCAATTGCGTTCGATTCGACGACTGTGGTGGGCGACTCGATCCGCGAGGTGCTGATCACGTTGGGAATCGCGATTTTCATTGTGATCACTGTGATCTTCCTGTTCCTGCTGGACTGGCGCGCGACGATTATTCCGGCGGTGACGATACCGGTGTCGCTGATAGGAACGTTTGCGTTCATCAAACTTTTCGGGTTCTCAATCAATTCGCTAACGCTGTTTGGCATTACGCTGGCGACGGGACTGGTGGTGGATGACGCGATCGTTGTGATCGAGAACGTGCAGCGTCACATCCACATGGAACATTCGGACTCGCACGAGGCAACATCGAATGCGATGAAGGAAGTTACGAGCGCCGTGATCGCGACGTCGCTGGTGCTGATAGCAGTGTTTGTGCCGGTGTCGTTCTTTCCCGGAACGATAGGAATTTTATACCGCCAGTTTTCGCTGACGATCGCTTTCGCGATTGCGATCTCGGCGTTCAACGCACTGACGCTCTCACCGGCGCTTTCGGCGATGTTCCTGCGTGGTGAAGAAGAGCGGCCGAACCAGTTGAACTTTTTGCGGATAGGCGTTGTCAGCCGCACATTCGCCGCGTTCATTCATGCAGCGGATGCTTCCATCGAGTGGCTTTCGGCGACCTATGCGAAGTCGATCCATGTCGCACTGCGGCTTCGTTATGTGCTGATAGTGGTGTTCTTCGCGGGGCTGGGCGTAACAGCGTGGCTTTACAAGACGGTACCGACCGGCTTTATTCCTCAGGAGGACCAGGGATATCTTTTCTGCATAGTTCAGGCTCCTCCGGGTGCGTCGCTTGAGTACACGTCGGCGGTAGCCAACCAGGCAGAGGCAATCCTCGCCTCAAACCCGGATATCAACGGCTCCTTCTCAGTGATGGGCTTCAGCTTCAGCGGCGCGGCGTCGAACCAGGGCATCATCTTTGTCAGCCTGAAGCCTTCACAGGAGCGCAAGGGGAAGGAGCACA
>CAIMNN010000033.1 GCA_903842845.1 uncultured Acidobacteriaceae bacterium
CAGCGAATCGTCAAGCGCTGTTGCGAGTAATTGCGTTTCGCGCAGATTGTTTGCGGCGTCGAGGATAGTAGCCTCGCTTGATGGAACGCGACGCACGCCGGTGTAGAGCAGCGTTGGCTTGCCATTGAAGAGGACCGCACTGCCGCTGAAGCAACCTGCGCTGTCATCGCCGTCCGGAGTGGGCGCAAGCGCAATCGCCTCGTGCTGCCAGTGGACCATGTCCGCGCTGGTCGCGTGGCCCCAGTGCATGTCGCCCCAAACAGTTGCGCCAGGATTGAGTTGATAAAAGAGGTGATAGCGGCCCTTGTAGAAGAGGGGGCCATTGGGATCGTTCATCCAGTTGTGCGGCGGCAACAAATGAAATTCAGGCCGGTCGGGGTCATGTGCAAGCGTGGCAGCGCCGGTGAGATAATTTTGCGCGTGCGCCCGAGCCGCCGCAGCGACGCCGAGCACGGAGAGAGCACGAAGAAAATCACGGCGCTGCATGGTTTACTTTCCCGCTTCCGCTACCAGTTTGACGGCGCGCGCCATTGCGTCGTTGCGTTTTTGTTTTTGCGCGTCCATGTTGGCCGGGCGCCAGTTGCTGGTGGCCATATCGTTGGCGTAGGTTTCAACTTTCTTGTCAAAGTCATGCGAGAGGCCGGTGACCGCGTCGAGAGTCTTGGACAGTTGCGCGTGGAAGTGCGCAATCTCGGCGGCGGCGCGCTCGGGGTGATAGCCGAGCCGGTTGCCGGATTGCATCGCATCGAGAACATCATCCGGAACCGCGCCGAGCACAGGCCAGGTTATTTGCAACGATTCATACGCACTGCGCAGCCGCGTCATTGCGCCGGCAAAACCGTCAAGCTCGCCGCGCTTGGCCAGCGAACCGCTTTCACGCAGAACTGTGACCGTCAACTTCGCATGAACATCGCGCGCAGAAATAGGAATGATGGTCGTCAGAGTGTTGCCTTCGTAACGCCAGCCGGGTTTGTTCGGGCCAACAGCGTGAAAGAGCGCGATGCCGTTGATCTTCACGCTCGCCGGTGGCCAGTCGTTGGGCAGTCGAATTTCATAACCGCGCTTCTCGAGCATTCCTTCATAGTGGCCGCTCACAGGGCTGAACTCGATAGTGAGCGTATCGCCCGCTTGACGCGCGGCTATCGGCGTCTTCGCAAACTTGCCGGTCTTGTATTCCATCGCCTTGCCGGTGTCTTCGTAGAGCTCGTAGCTCGACGCTTGCTTGTCAGCAAGCGGCCAAATGTTGACGAGGAGCGGGTCAACCGGCTTTTGTCCCGTGTACTGCATCTTCGGCTGCATGGGAACGATCGCGCCGGGGTGCAGGTAGACCGGCACTTCAGAGATGGTGAACGAGCGGTCGTAGCTTGCTCCGCCCTTCAACAATTTCCCGGTCGGCCACTCGTACCAATCGCCTTCAGGCAACCAAACTTTTTCCGTCGCAAGTCCGGTGACCCTGTCGCCAGCATTCACAACCGGCGCAACCAGCATCTCTTCGCCGAAGACGTACTCGCTCTTGCTCGTGTATGCTGCGTCTTCCTTCGGCCAGTCGTAGTAAAGAGGATGCAGAAACGCGATGCCTGTGTCGTAAGTCTTGCGCGCTTCGGTATAGATGTATGGCTCAAGCGCGTAGCGCATTTGAAAAGTATTTTTCAAAATAGACGAGTACGGCTCCGGATAAGCCCAGATGCGGCGCTCGGTGTCAGGATTCTTTGTTGTATGTGTGCGTAGAATCGGCGAGAACGCACCGAACTGAACCCACCGCGTATACAACTCCGGCTCCACTGCGCCGGGCATGTGACCGCCGATGTCGTGGCTCCAATAGGCATAGCCGACGTTGGCCGCTGTTGCGGTAAACCAGGGCTGGAAGGCAAGCGTCTCCCAAACGCTGATGGTGTCGCCGGAGAAACCAATTTGATAGCGATGATTGCCGAGTCCGCCCCAACGATGGAATAAAAGCGGGCGCAGGCCCTGGCGCTCCTGATCAGTGAAGTGAACGTAGTTCAGCCACCATGTCGGCGTCACGCCGGCAAGCTTGGTGGTCTTCTCCTGCTGCCAATCGAGCCACCAGAAATCGATGCCCTGTTTCTCCAACGGATGCAGTATCAGGTTCATGTAGTTCATCGCGTACTTGCGGTCGGTGATGTCGAAGGGAATGTACTGCTTGCTCGCCGGGTCAACACCCATCGCGCGCGCCATCTCGGGGTAGTGGTCCTCCCACGGTTGAATGCCGGACGCGGGATGAAGATTCAGCGAGGTCTTGAGTCCTTCTTCGTGCAGGCCTGCGAGGAACTGCGCAGGGTCAGGGAAGTATCCGTTGTTCCAGGTGTAACCGGTCCATCCTTTGGAGTGGCCGCTGGCATCGTTCTCGGCGAACTTTGCGCCGAAGGTGTTGTGCCAGTCCATGTCGATCACGAAAACGTCGAGCGGAATGTCATTGGCGCGGAAGTTGTGGACTATCTCATTGACCTCCTGGTCGCTGTAAGCCCAGTAACGCGACCACCACGTTCCAAAAGCAAAGCGCGGCGGCAGTGGAATGCGGCCGGCGACCTTCACATAATCGCTGAGCGCCTGCTTGTAATCGTGCCCATAGCCGAAGAAATACAAATCCTGGCGGTCGCCGACAGGGCGCTCCATCACCCAGGGCCAGGGAAGGCCATGGTCGAGCGGCGCGAAGTTGGTTGAGTCAAAGAGCGGCCGCGTGGAATCGTCGACGAGCACCCACCCAGCGCGCGATACAAGGCCCGGCTCCATTGGCTCCTGCGTTTTGTCGCCGACGTTGCCGTCGAGGGTGCGCGTTGTGCCCATCAGGTTTTGCGGGTCAACGTCGCCGGGGTGCCAGGTGATTTTTTTATCATCGACAGTGAGAGTGATGTGGAGATTTTCTGCGGTGAAGCGGCCGTCGCCCGATGCGGTGTAATTCAGGTCGAGTGCATCGGTCTTGATGTGGACGGTGCAGGGCTTGTTAATGCTATCGAGCTCTAGGTCGAACTTGGGAACCGGCTGCCGCCGATTCAAAAATACAAAACTCGCGTGGTCCTCGAATTTGCCGTCGGCGGCCCACTCCATGCGCACGAGATGTGGAGTGAGAAAGGTGAAGCGTGCGTGCTCACAGGTTACGACGGCATGCGGGTCAGCGACGGGGTTGTAGCTTTCCTGTGCGGCGAGTGAGACGGCGGCAAGTGCAAGGACGGCAAAGAGGGCAAGACGGAACGAGAGGCGCATGTACTTCTCCTAACAGGCAAGGTTAACACCGTGCGCGTGCGTGATGGCAACGGACGGTGGCCCACAACTTCATATTTCGGTTCTCCCAAGATCATCGGCTGCACCACATGCCTGTTGTTGGCATGTGGGATACAAAAACTCTCATTCGGCATTTAGTTTTTATCGTGTGGTGGCCCCAGTCCCTCGCTTTTGGGGACCGGGGATGTGACGCTGAATTTGGCCTGCACATTATTCATTCCATCTCAGGCATAATCAACTCATCGCAAGCTCCGTCACCGCCAACTCCGCCTTCCACCTTCTACTCTCAAAAATCTCAATTTTTAGCGATTTAACGCTGTTTTTCAGCCTTCAGGTTTCGCTAACAAACAGAAAAATTTACACTTCCTTTTAGATCGCCGCAAAATAAAAAAATCAAAAAACCGCCTGTGAAACTGTGAAATGGCACTTATTCAATTGAAATAAAACCACTTACA
Source organism: uncultured Acidobacteriaceae bacterium (assembly GCA_903842845.1). Lineage (GTDB taxonomy): Bacteria > Acidobacteriota > Terriglobia > Terriglobales > Acidobacteriaceae > CAIMNN01. The sequence continues at coordinate 3,696 of CAIMNN010000033.1, forward strand.
AAACACACACAGAAAACCTTCACAGTGACTGTGAAACTGTGAAGGTGTTCTATAAGTCTTTATGCATCAAGGTTTAGTGGTCGTTACAGGATGTGGCTGGTCTTTGCCAATGGTCATTGTGAAGCGTGTCGCAGGCATCAGGCTGCGGGATTCGGCTGGCAAAACTTTCTTTTCAAATCCGCCGCTGGGGCTGATGATGAGCTGGTTTTGCGCAAGCGTGGGATCGGGTTGCCAGTAGAGAAGTTGATTTTTTTCATCCCACACAACTGCCGACGAAGTAGCGCGGAGTTCGAAGTTGTCGCCGGGATAGTTGAGCGTGCGCGGGATGTAGATGACGGTGGGCGCGGCGGTGACAGGGCCGCCGAGGATGATGGCGGCGTTTTTTGATTCGAGGTCGAAGAAGATGCGTTGCGGCTCGGCGGAGCTGCGCATGGGATACGGGCGTGCGGCGATGTCGATGTTGCGCGGGGTGCGGTCGGGGCCGAGGAGAGAAAAGTTTTCGCCGTTCCAGTTGTCTTTGGATTCTTTGCTGTTGTAGAGGTCGTAGTTCCAGTAAGTGGCGTTGAGTAGGTTGCTCTCGACCTGTTGATAGAGCAAGTCCATGCAGGCGCGGACGACGGTGTTGCGGTATGCCTTTTGGCGGAGGTTGGTGTGCTTGGTCCAGTCCTGACTGCAACCGAATTCGGTGAGGAAGGGGACGAGTCCGGATTGGTCGGCGGCCTGGCTCATGTGGCGGAAGATGGGCGGCCAGAGAGTGGCTTTTGTTTGCATGTCGAGCGCGCCGATGAGTCCTGTGAAAGAGACGGGGTCGTAGTAGTGGAAGGAGAAGACGCCGCTAATGGGTGCGGCGGGAGTGTATGGCGCGGGGAGAAATGTTTCGGGGCGGTTGGTGAAGGAGAGTCCGCGGAACTCAGCGCCGAGCGCTTCGTAGACGGTCCAGTCCATGCGCGGCTCGATGAAGACGAGTGCGGTGGGGGAGGAATTTGCGAGCTCGGTTTCAACGCGATTGTAGAAGGCGGGGAGGAGGCGCTGCTCGAAGTCGCGTTTGTTGAGGCCGGCTTGTGCGGGCTCGTTGAATGGTTCGTAGCCGAGGATTGAGGAGGTTGTCTCGCCGGGCTCGGGCGTAGAGAGGAAGCGAGCGGCGAGGCCGATGGTTTTGACGAGATGCGTTTGCGGGTCTTGCGCGAGCGGCGGAGTTGGTTGCTGGCCGAGCCAGAAGGCGCGCA
>CAIMNN010000034.1 GCA_903842845.1 uncultured Acidobacteriaceae bacterium
ACGAGCCACGCCCAGCCGCTGCCGAAGACGCTCATCGCGGATTTGGTCAACTGCTCTTCAAAAGCCGATTGCGTGCCGAACCTGTTGCTGATGGCCTTGGCCAGTTCGCCGATGGGTGCAGGCGAACCAATGCCGAGCCGCGGCCACCAGAAGCTGTGGTTGTAGTGGCCTCCGCCCTGATTGCGGACGGCCGTGCGCACGGCTTCGGGAAGCACATCGAGTCCGGTGAGCAACTGCTCGATGGTCTTGCCGGCAAGCTCCGGATGGTCGGCGACGGCTTTGTTGAGATTGGTTACATAAGCCTGATGGTGCTTGTCGTGGTGCAAGTGCATCGTCTCGGCGTCGAAAAAAGGCTCGAGTGACTCGTACTTGTATGGGAGCGCGGGCAAAATAAATGCTCCGGTAGCGGGAGCAGCGGCAGGGGTCTGTTGCGCGGTAGCGGTCCAGTTGTTTGTGGCAAGCATGGCGGCAGCGGCACCGCTCAGTTTAAGTGCCTCGCGGCGGTTCAGGGTCGATTTCAGTTTGGTCATTAGGGAAGACCTCCTGCGGCAATGGTAAATGTTGATCCGCAACGCTGTGGCTTGAACTTCGTACTATAAAAATGGTTATAATCCAACAGCAACGACCATAGACCAGAACAAAGGTAACGATGACCAACCACAACGCTGAGCTGATCCCGCTACCCCACACCGCGCAGAACCGTTGTTTTGGCTGCGGACCGAACAACCCACACGGTATGCATCTGGAGTTCTACAAGGCCGCCGATGGCACGGTGGTCTGCCTGCCGACGATTGCCGACACGTTTGAGGGCCCGACTGGCTATCTGCATGGTGGCATCATTGCGACGTTGCTCGACGAGGCAATGAGTAAAGCTTTGCGAAGCCACGGATTGCAGGCAGTGACGCGCCACCTCGAGGTGGATTACTTAAGGCCGGTCCCATCAACCAAACCGCTCCGCATTGAAGCCCGTCGCACACATCACGAAGGCAAAAAACAGTACGTACAGGCGCAGATATTCAACGCTGATGGCGTACTCCTGGCCAGTTCAAAGGGGCTCTTTATTGAGATAAAGTCTCTCTGAGACTTACTTATCTTGCGATAAATTCTCAATATAACTATCATTTTGACGTCACGAATAATAAAATTCGCATCATTAGGTTGATAATGCAGTGCTAGATTATGCGCATGTAGCGTTATTATTTTCCATAAAATGAGCGAATATGGAGATTCTGTTCACAGCGAGCTATCTTTATAAATCATCGACTAACATTAAACCTTGTTTCATTATTTTATGAACGTTAGAATCCCCTTCATGCCTCCCCGCATAACCTTAAAATTCTTGTTAGTAGTTTTATTACTAGTTGTAATCAAGAATGCCAGTGCCGCCTCCAATACTTGGATCCGAATCAGCACTCCGCATTTTTGCGTCTATACAGACTCCGACGAGAAGGAAGCCTTGGCGCTCGGTGAGCAGTTTGAGCGGGCCAGTTGGGTCTTCAAGCATTTATTTCCTTCCATGAACATTGAATTGCACGAGCCGCTGTACGTGGTCGCGGTGCGCGGCGAAAAAGCCGCCTCTGAGCTGATGCCGGCGACCAAAGCAGGCAATGAAACCATCTTCGGATACTTTTTGCCCAGCCACTTCAGGAACTATGTCATCTTGCGATTAGACACCAAGCAGATATTCCACTTTGAGCCGCTCTATCAGGCTTACTCCAATGTGCAGTTCAGCAGTTTCGGCGCAGGCTATCCGCAATGGATCGACTTCGGCATGGAAGATTTCTATCTGCGTTCAAAAAACGACGGCCCGCAGTTGGAGTTGGGTGTGCCGTCGGCCTCCGAGCTTGAAACACTGCGGCGTGGCAAGATGATCCCGCTGGCGCAGTTGATGCACGCCGAGTTCAGCGGAGACTTTTCAAAAGATGCTGATAAGCGGTTGCTCTACCAGGCCGAGTCTTCGGCGCTGCTGCATCTTTTGCTTCAGCGTGACATCACTAACAGGACCAGCAATGTTGAAGAGTACATCCGGCTTACCTGCAAGCACGAGGACCCTGTGAATGCAGCTTCCAGTCTGTTCGGCGACCTGGCAAAGCTTGAGGCTGACCTGAACGCTTATGTGAACTTGGAAGCATACAAGGCGCTCGAGCAGCAGAACACATCGGGATTGCCGACTCGCAGCGAATTCAAAGTGGAGATATTGAGCTCAGCCGATTTTGATGTGATGCACGCCGATGACCTGGCGCAACAGGGCAAGATGGATGAATCCCAGCGACTGCTCGATGGGGTCCTCAAGCGAACACCGGATTCTCTTGCGGCTTATGAAGTTTTGGCAGGCAATGCCCTGCGCACAAACAATCGCGCGGATATGCGCAAGTACCTGGCAGAAACGGCCAAGCGAGGCGAGAGTGATGCGCATCTTCTTTACCGGTACGCAGAACTGCTCTACCAGACGGACCACTCCAAAGATGCAAGCAAAGAGATGATTGCAGCGCTGCGCAAAGCCGACGAAGCAAACCCGCATCTGCCGCAGGTCTGCGATCTGCTGGCGAATCTTCTACTGCTTGGCTCCAGCAAGACGGATGAGCCGAAGGCTCTGGAGCAGCGGGCCATTCAATTGGACCCAACCGTGGCGCGTTATCATATGACGCTCGCAGGCATTTACGTTATCGATGGTAAGTTGGACGATGCAACCAGGGAGTACCAGCAGGCTAAAAATATTTCGACCGACAAGGCTGAGATGTCCAAGATCGATGAGAAGTTGAAGGTGATTCAGAAGTACCAGACCGCTGCGCCGATACCGATGGCGTCACCGGAAACGCAGACCAAAACTCATCCCGCGGAAGTGGCGGCAGGTCCGCAGCATGAAGCTGATGGCGTTATTCATCATGTGAAGTGCGGATACCCGTCGTTGATGGAGCTTGAACTTCAGGCTGACGACAAGACCTATAAGCTATACCACTTCAATTATTTCAAGATAGATTTCAGCGCCGAAGACCAGAGCGTCAGCGACCGCCTGGAACCCTGCCACACCATCGAGGGAATGAAGGCGCATGTGGCTTTTGCCGAGGTCAATGACAAAACGGTCGATGGGCAGATAGTTTCCATTCTGCTGAAGCAGTAAACGGCCGTGCTACTTCTTGAGCAGAATGCTTTGCGCCTCTCCGTCGACGGTTGCATCAGCGGGATTATCAGCATAAGTGATCTTCGCGTGCAGTCCATCCATCTTGCAGGGGTCGAACTTGTCTGACGCGCTGAAGTTGAGAGTGCTGAACTCGATCTTGAAGTAGTTCATGCTGTAAAGCTTGAAGGTCTTCTTCGGCGTGACCAGTGTCAGATCCATCTGCGATGGGTAATTGCAGACGACGCCGTGCACAACGCCTTCAACAACATGCTTTGGGCCTGTTGCCGAGCCTGCCGGATGCTTGGGTGCATTGGCGGCGGATACGTCGCCTGTTACAACCGAGACGCCGTCTGAATTCTCGTTGGACTGGCTCATATGCACCTGTGTTGCGGCGGCGATAAAACTGTCGATCTGCCCGAGATGCTCGTCTATCTGCCTCTGGTCGCTGGCAGCGGGGAAAACTTTCTTCGCTTCAAGAAGCACTGCGCGCGCGTCGTCGAACTTTTCCATGCTGAGAAGAAGGCCCTCCAGGTTCAGACGGTAGCGCAGGGTTGACGTGTCGTTCTCAATTGCTTGCAGTTCAAGCTTGCGTGCTTCTTCCCTGTGCTTGGATTCAAAACGTAATATGCTGGCTAGCTGGTCATACGGGACAGGGTTCTTCGGGTAGAGTTGGATGAGCTTGCGCAGCACGCTCTCGGCCTTCGCGCGGTTCTCGTCGTCCATGCCCTGACTCAAGATCAGCAAGGCATAGCGCTCAAGAAACCCCTGTATCTGATAGCCAAGTTGAAAGGCTTGCCCGTAAAGCTCTAAAGCGCGTGCAAAATCATTTTGGCGCATTGCGAGCGTGCCGCGCGCTTCAAGTGCAATCGGATTTTGCTGGTCGGTTTTCAGTATCCCGTCAAGGATGGCCTTGGCGTCATCCATTCGGCCTTCCTGCGCAAGGAACTCGGCGCGATACGCATCGGCCTCGTTCTGCGTGAGCTGCCTGATCTTGTAATAGGATTCATCGATCGGCGCGACCGCGGAGTTCATCGTAAATTCCTTGTAGTTGCCTGCATGGATATAAAATTCTAGCTGCTTCTGAAGGGCGTTGAGATCGCCGAAGGCTTCCTGCGCAGCAGTGATGCTGTCTTTGCCGTGATTGATGGCCCGCACATAATCCGTCACCCTTTGAGTCTTATTCTCAAAATCAGTGTTGATCAGGAAATGGGTTAAAGCCCATGATTCCGCGTAAAAGATATTGCCCTTGTTTTCTTCGTGGTAGTAGGGCGAGCTGTGATCGACCATGAAAAGTGTTGTCAGCGGAATGAGCCGGTTCTCGCGCAGGAACATTATGTCGTTGAAATCGGTTTGGCCGAGTTCCACATTTTTATCGTGTATGACGGTGTTCTGGTAAAACTGCGCAATGCCTTCGTTGAGCCACAGCGGCATCCACGAGTCAAATTTGCGGAATTGGAGATGCGTGTACTCGTGATAAATGGTGGAGTAGGGATGCTCCTGGTTGGCATCAAGGCGAAGCAGAACGTAATTCTTGTCCATGCCACGCAGAAAAAAGCCGGCAAGTTTCAGCTGGCCCTTGCCCAGACGATCTGCCGGTAACAGCGCCTCAAAGCTCTTCTCGTTTTTGGCGGCGAGAATGATGATAGGCTCGTCCGGGTCGACGTTCATCTTGGGAAAGAGCTTTTGGAATGTCCAGCGCATGCGCTCAAACTGGTCTACCAGATGCCGGGCATCCTTCTCGCTGGAATTTGTGATAACCGTGAAATGAGAGCTGCTTGCTTGAAGCCATTGCTCGCCAGATGCAGTGGCCATGCGGTTGAAACAGAAAATTAATAGCAGTATGAAGAAGTATTTTGTTCTCACAGGAATACATTTTCATAGATGACTTTGCTCGTGTCCAGTAAAGAATGCGTAAACGCTCATGTCATAGGACATGACAAAAGTTCATGTACTAGGTGGCTGCTTCAAGAAGAAACTCGGCGAAGACCTCGTTGGAAAGCAGGCGCCCGCGCGATGTGAGCTGAAGGATGCCGTCTGTAATTGTTAGTAGGCCATCGTTAACCAGTGGTTCAGTGACGGCGAGAAGCCGGGTTAGTTCGGCGGGGTCGTAGATGGAGTTGAGCTTTTCAGTTTCAATACCGTGATTCATGCGCAGCCCCAGAAAAAATACCTCTTCAAGCTCTTCGCGCGGTGTGAGCGTTTGCTGCTCCACATCTCCGGAATGGTCGAGGTATGTGGTCAGGTCGCTCGTCTCGGTCCAACGCAACGCCGTCCGTTCGTTGTCTTCATCAGCGGCGTAGAGAAAAGAGGATGCGTCGAGCCCGAGGCCGAGATATGGCCTGCGCTCCCAATAACGTGTGTTGTGGAGTGATTCCTGACCAGTCCGCGCAAAGTTCGATATTTCGTATTGATGTAGCCCGGCTGCGGCGAGAAATTCAATGCCGGTCTCATACATATGGATGATGACTTCTTCACGAGGGACGAGCCCGGCGCGATAACGCGTGCCGCCGGAGAGCAGTTCCCTGCCAAGGCGCGAATCCTCGTCGACCTCCAACATATAGATACTGGCGTGTGCAGGCGCTGCTTCGGTCAACGCTTCCAACGATTGCTGCCAGCTTGCAAACGTCTGACCGGCAAGCCCTGCGATGAGGTCGAGATTGATATTGGTTATGCCAGCAGCGCGCAGCCGCTCCAGATCAGCAAACACAATCTTGCGCGTATGCAATCGGCCAGCCTGCGCAGCCTCAGCATCATCAAACGATTGCACGCCGAGACTGACGCGGTTGACTCCGATTTGAGCCATCGCGGCAAGTGTGTCGTCGGCCAACTGCCCCGGAGCGCATTCGACCGTTATCTCCGCATCTGCTGTAACGGCAAACTCATTGCGAATCGCCGCAAAAAGTTTTGTTAATAATTCCGGCGACAGAACAGACGGCGTGCCCCCGCCGAGATAAATAGTGTCCACCGCACGCGGAAGGACTAACCCTTGTGCTGCGGCGG
>CAIMNN010000035.1 GCA_903842845.1 uncultured Acidobacteriaceae bacterium
GCGCGAAGTATGCGCCGCGGCTTGAAGAGGAGCCGGAGAAAATTGTCACTTAGGGGCGTCCAGTACGGCCTTAGTTATAATTGAATTTGAAGACTAATCCATCCAATCCGCACTTCGCAGCACAAACCTCAGAAAACCAATATTCTTTGCGACCCTTAGCTGGGGCCGAGTCATGCTGTGCGAATTGCTCAGTGCATAAATCAATAGGAGGCATATTCGATGAGAACCATTTTTCTTGATTGCGACGGCGTGCTGGCTGATTTTGACAAGCGCGCAATAGAGATATTCGACGAGCACCCACGCGTTGCGGAAGAGAAGCTCGGTACAGAAGATTTCTGGAGTCGCATCATTGCGTCGGGTGAGTTTTACGCCTGTCTACCGCTGATACACGACGCCGCCGCGCTGGTTGAAGGCGTGCGGCAGCTGCATCCCGAGGTTGAGCCGGTCATTCTTACGGGTTGCCCGCCGGGCGGGTGGTCAGAGGCGCAGAAGCGCGCGTGGCGCGACCATTATTTTCCAGGCATTGAGATGATCACGTGCGCCTCGAAGGATAAATTCAAATTCGGCAAACCGGGCGATGTGCTGATAGACGATTATTTGAAGTTCCGGCACCTATGGGAAGAGATGGGCGGGATATTTATTCACCACAAGAGCGCTGCACAGTCATTGGTCGAACTGGAGTTCATTTTGACTGCTTCTGCTCCGGGCGCGCCTCCTGATCGCGGGTGTTCATAAAACTGCGCGGGCGGCCCTGAGATCTGAGGTTGGGGTCGCGAATTGGCGGTCGGTCGCTTGAGCCCTCAAAACCATGCGCAAGGCGCGGATTGGGCTTGAACTTTTCCGGGCCGCCATAAAACTGCCGCGAGTGGCTGATGATCATTCCGGCGCGGCCATGCATTGGCCGGACGATTCCACGTACGTGCACGTCCTCGCTGCGGTATTTGAGCAGCTCGCCGACCACTTCGCGGTCAGCATTGAAACTGACGAGAGTGAAGATGCATTTTTCATCCGGCGTGTCGGGCGAGCAGATGTCGAGATAACGCGTGCCGTCGGGGAGTTCGACGACATCATAGATGTGGGCTGAGATGCAGACATCTTTATTTGGCATTTTGGCTGCTTGCTCTGCGGTGACGCAGGGCTTATTGGCTGCCAGTGCTGAGAGTGGCAAGAGCAGGAAGAGAAGCGGAATGGCGAAACGTGCGCGCATGATGAGAGAACTCACGCGTCAGAGTAGCGCCGGGCTGGTCGAAATGAAAGTAACCGAAGTCTCTAGTACGGGGTTGGGAATATATTGCTTCTATGAGTGCTTTTAACAAGACTTTGCCGAAATTGAAGCCACTACTGGATGAGTTGATGCGGCTTGAGCCGATATTCCACACTGAGGCGTTTGGGCGAAGTGCGGAGGCGTTTGCAACGCGCATGGATGAGAATTTCTGGGAGGTTGGCGCTTCGGGGCGCAGGTACAGCCGCGAGTTCATTCTGGAGAATGCCAGGCAGATTGCCGGCGCAGATGAGGAGCACGAGTGTTGGAGCATAACCGAACCGGCGCTGCGGGAGCTTGGACCGGATACTTTTTTATTTACCTATACGCTTGACCAAGCTGGACGAATCACGAGACGAGCGACTATATGGCGGCGTGGAGAGAGCGGCTGGAAGATTCTTTACCATCACGGGACTGAAGTGACGAGCCGGGAAGATGACACGCTGCCCGGCTCGTCAAATTAAATTATTTGCCGTAGTGGCTGACGACGTAGTCGTCGAGGATGGTTTTAAATTCGTTGACGATGTTGTCGCCTTTGAGGGTCACGGAAAGCTTTCCATCGATGTAGACCGGCGCTTTGGGCTCTTCGAATGTGCCGGGCAGGCTGATGCCGAGGTTGGCGTGCTTGGATTCGCCGGGGCCGTTGACGATGCAGCCCATGACGGCGAGCTTGAGCTCTTCAACGCCGGGATATTTTTTGCGCCACTCGGGCATTGAAGTGCGGAGATAGTTCTGAATCTGCTCGGCGAGCTCCTGGAAGTAGGTGCTCGTTGTGCGTCCGCATCCGGGGCAGCTTGTGACCTGAGGCATAAAGCTGCGGATGGAGAGCGATTGCAGAATTTGTTGCGCGGCTTGCACTTCTTCGGTGCGGTCGCCGCCGGGCTTTGGCGTGAGGCTGACGCGGATGGTGTCGCCGATGCCTGCGAGCAGGAGTGGCGCGAGGCCGGCGGTTGAAGCGATTAGGCCCTTTGCGCCCATGCCGGCTTCGGTGAGGCCGAGGTGCAATGCGTAATCACAACGTGCGGCGAGGCTGGTGTAGACATCGATGAGGTCGCGGACGCCGGAGACCTTGGCCGAGAGGATGATCTGGTCGTGACGGAGTCCGTAATTCTCGGCGGCCTTGGCGGAATCGAGCGCGCTGACGACCATGGCTTCCAACATCACTTCGCGTGTGGGAAGGGGATTGGCGGATTTTGAGTTTTCATCCATCATGCGCGTGAGGAGCGACTGGTCCAGCGAGCCCCAGTTAACGCCGATGCGCACGGGCTTCTGGTTTTCAACTGCGCACTCGACCATGGTGCGAAAGTTGTCGTCGTTAGTACGTCCTATAGAGACGTTGCCCGGGTTGATGCGGTACTTGGCCAGAGCTTTGGCTGCTTCAGGGTACTTTTTAAGCAGAATGTGGCCGTTGTAGTGGAAGTCGCCGACGATGGGGGTGGAGAACCCGCGCTTGGCAAGGCCTTCAACGATTGCGGGAACGGCAGCGGCTGCCTCTTCGTTGTTCACAGTAACGCGGACGAGTTCGGAGCCAGCGAGGGCAAGGGCGGCGACCTGCTCGATTGTGGAAGCGGCATCGGCGGTGTCGGTGTTGGTCATCGACTGCACGACGACCGGGACCTCCCAACCGACGCGGACATTGCCGATCTTGACGGTGGGCGTTTTTCTGCGCTGAATCTCTGGCATGGCGACCTCGTAACGGAGTACTAGTAACAGTTTACAACCCTCTTGGAGTGGCACATTAATGCGCTTAAATTGAGCAGGTTAAAGATATATTGAAGAGGCGATAAATGGGCGCAATTTGCGCAGGTCCAGCAAAAACTTGCAGCAATATGCCTTAATACTTATATTTTCAAGATGCTAAACACACTTATAATCATCGAGTTATGGAATAAGAACGAAGTGAATCAGGTAATTGAGTTCAACGCTGGAATTGCTTGACAATGTTTGTTGGCAGGCGTAAATTTTTCCGGGATGCTCGAATCAGTATGAAATGCTCATTTATTTGAGGGAGTCAAAATGAAATACTCAATTCGCTTGATTGCTATTCTCTTCCTTTTGATGCTTGTATACGGCTGTACAAAAGCATCGGCGCAGGCCGGTCGTGGCGGTTTGAATGGACTGGTCAGTGACGGCACAGGCGCAGTCATTCCCAATGCGAAAGTTGTGTTGCTGAACAACGGCACCGGTGTTGAGCAGACGACCTATTCCACCAGCGCTGGTCTTTACACATTTGTCTCGCTCAATCCCGGCGTCTACCAAGTGACGGTCAGTGTGAATGGCTTCGAGACGACCACAAGGAAGAACATCCCTGTGAACGTCGACCAGGAGACAGCGGCGAATATCTCGTTGAAGGTCGGCAGTGTGGCCGACGTGGTGACGGTGACCGCGACCGGCGACCTGGTTGATACCAACAATTCGACGGTCGGCCAGTTGATCTCAGCTCAGACGATGGATCGCGTGCCGCTGTTCAGCCGCGATGTTTTCCAACTGGTGCAGTTGAGTGCGGGCGTTTCGCCAGCCAATGGATCAGCTAATTCGTCGGATACGCCTGGGGTCTTCAATTCGCGCCCGGGCATTGATGTTTCGAGCTATACGATCAACGGCGCGCTTCAGGGCGCAGTGTATTTCATGGTGGACGGCAGCCCGCTGGGTGTTGCCGAGAACAACGCAGCGGCGATCATCCCCGCTTTTCAGATTCCTGAGGAAGCGATTGCAGAATACCGCGTGGAGACGCAGAATGCTCCGGCGACTTATTCGAGCGGTGGTGCGGGCGTCATCAGCCTGGTGACAAAGTCGGGCGGCAATCAGTTCCACGGCTCGGCGTTTGGCTATTTCCGCCCGGATGCATTAGCGGCCAATGACTACTTCAACAAACTGAACAATCCGGGCAGCGGCACACCGGCATTCCATCGCTACCAGGAGGGTGGCTCGATCAGCGGGCCCATCCTGCACAAGAAGCTTTTCTTCTTTGGCGATTTTGAGGCCACACAGCAGGCCAGCTTTGATGGCGAGACGTTGACGGTACCCACCGCTGCCGAGCAGCAAGGTGATTTCACAGCTGATTCCTTCCCGATCTACAATCCGCTGGTAGATGATGTGACTTCCAGCCTCGATGGCGTATCCATGGTTCGCCAGCAGTTTGCGGGCACCAACAGCGGCCCGGGTTGCGCAAGTGCAACGGCGAATTGTATTCCGACTGCCGATTTCAATCCGACCGCGCAGTTGATAGCCCAGCACTTCCCGGCGCCGAATCTTCCTGGTACGGGGCCTTACCATATCGGCAATTATTTTTATCCCGGCCTCGATCCTTACCGCGCCAAAAAATTTGACGTGCGTCTGGATTATCAGCAGGGCGAGCGGCAGAATCTTTTTGCCCGGTACTCTTACGAGGATCTATTTTTCTCGAATGCTCAGATCTTTGGCCCCAGCAATATGTGGGATGCCAATTACTATCAGAACGTCACGCACGCCTTTAATACGGTGGTCGCAGATGATGTTACGCTGTCGCCAACCTCGGTTCTCGCCATTCGCTACAACTTTACCCGGCATTTTGAAAATCAGACCGGTGACCCGCGGCAAACGGGCTTTGATCTGACCACGCTTGGTTTCCCTGCGTCACTGGCTGCCGCGGAAAATTACAAGACCCTACCGATCATTTACTTTGGCAACGGAACACAGACCATCGGTGGCACGGACAACTGGGATACCTTCATTTTTGCCAGCGAAGCCAGCGATGCACTTGTTACGTTCACGAAGACGTTCGGACGGCATGAGATGAATATTGGCGCCGAGTACGAGAAGCTGTTCATGAACATCGGCCAGCCGCCTGCGCCGAGCGGTGGATACAATTTTGATTCGAGCGCTACCACGCTGACGACCAATTCGACGGCGCTCGGGAACTTATCCAACATCGACCCGAATCTTGTAGCGGGAGGCAGCGATTTCGGCAGCTTCCTCATCGGCATGGGTTCAACGCCCGGCAACGAGAGCTACAACTTTACCAAGGACCTTTTTGCTGCCGAAGCCAGCCCTTACTATGCAGCTTACTTTCAGGACAAGTTTCATCTGACCAAAAAGCTCACGCTCGATTACGGCGTGCGTTGGGATATTTTTGGCGGGCGAACTGAGCGCCACAACCGCCAGGAGTACTTTGACCCGACACTTGCCGCAACATCCAATGGTGTCAACTTCATTGGTGCAGAGCAGTTCACGACAAGCGGTAATCGCTCCCCCTACAAATTGAATCTGTCAGATGTCGCTCCGCGTATGGGTGTGGCCTGGCAACCAGTGCAGCATCTTGTGCTCCGTGGAGCCTTCGGCATCTACTATGGCCCGAGTTCGCATATGGTAGCCAATCCATCGCTCAATGATGATGGGTTCGGAACCGTCAGCGCCTGGAATGCCACGCAGTACAACGCGAATAGTAACTCCATCTTTAACAGCAGCTCTGCTTGCATCAACAACAACAATCCGGCGGGCTGCTACTCGTTGTCGAACCCTTTCCCGGATGGCGTCACGTTACCCCTGGGAGCGTCACTCGGCGCGGCCAACAACCTGGGCAATACGTTGAACGCAGTTCTGCACAGCCAGCGCACAATGACCACCTACAATTTCAATTTTGGCGTGGAGTATGAGCTGCCTCATCAAATCATCCTGAGCGCGGCTTATGTGGGCAGCCGCGGTTTGTTCCTGCCATTTTCAAACTATGATCTGAACGAGTTGTCCCTTCAGACCATTGCCTCTAATGGCGATCAACTCTGCCTGCCTTCAAGTTCGGGTTGCACCATGGTCAACAATCAATGGGCAGCCATTCAGCCGAGTTCGAACGCCAATTACGGCGCATCCACTGTGCCGCTTTGGGTTTCACTTCAGAAATATCCACAATTCGGCACAGGCAATTACGGAGCCGGTAACGGGATCAACATTCACGGATTTGCAGGTGGTGATTCGGAGTACAGCTCGCTTCAGGCCAAGATTGAAAAACGCCTGAGCGACCATTGGACGACGCTGGCCACCTTTACCTGGGGCAAGATTATGACTGATGACTCGGGAACGCCGCTGGGCTTTGTCGGCTATCACTCGGGCTCACCCCAGGATTCACAGAACCTCAACCTCGAGCACTCGGTGAGCCCGCAGGATGTGAAGCTGCAATTCAACTGGCAGCTTTCCTATGACCTGCCGATCGGCAAGGGACGTTTGATAGCGCTGAATGGCAAGGCGGATACGCTGCTCGGAGGATGGACCGTCAACACTATCGTCTACCTGAGCACGGGCGTACCGATAGCCGCACCGACGGGAACCGGTGACTCGTTCTTCAATCAACGTGTGGATCTCACGTGCGACCCGGGTAAAGGGGCTGCGCATACGGTGAATCAGTGGTTCGACTGGGCCTGCTTCTCGCAGCCATACAGTCCGCTGATAGCGGGAACAGCACCTGCCTATCTCTCCGGCATTCGTACTGATGGCGCGCACGATCTTGACGTTTCGCTTTACAAGAACTTCAAACTGCCGCGCGAGATGAACCTGCGCTTTGAGGTTGCCGCTTACAACGCCACCAACACGGTTCAATTCGGCTATCCGAATGTCTTCTGGAATCAAACCCCGAACAGCTCGACCATGGCTGGTTTTGGTCAGGTCTTTGGGGACGTGAATACGCCGCGTCAATTCCAGTTCGGCACGCGCTTTATGTTTTAGATTCAAGCCATCCGGGCTACGAGGCTAAATTGCATTGATAGTTGTAAAATTGCAATGTAGCCCCGTAGCTCAGGTGGCTTTGGCCCGTCAGGGCCTATCGAATCAAGTTCAGCAGTTTCCTAAAACTGCTGCGATAATATTCATGAGCGGCCCCGTAGCTCAGGTGGATAGAGCAGCAGTTTCCTAAACTGATTTAGGCCGTTTTGCAGGGTTTTGCAAATTTTCGCAATGTTGCTGCAATAAACTGAATATAAAAGAGATAACGGCCAGTATGGTGTTGCAGGCAAGAGCAGGGAAGTGCAAGATTCTCGGATGAACTGGTCACCAAACTGGTCACCAAAATTCCGCGCAAAATTTCTAATTTTTTACTCGTTGAGTAAGCTCATTGAGCGCTTTGGAGA
>CAIMNN010000036.1 GCA_903842845.1 uncultured Acidobacteriaceae bacterium
CCGGCGGCGCTCATGGCGTCGGTGACGAGGATGGCGCGCTGCGGGCCCTTCATCCGCCACCATATCTTCACGATTTCGGGGTCGACGTGGACGCCGTCGCAGATGAGCTCGGCGAAGAGCGCGTCGTTGGTGAGAACGGTGGTGAGGATGCTCGGAGCGCGGTGATCGAGCGGGCGCATGGCGTTGAAGGTGTGTGTCGCGCTGATGGCTCCGGCGGCGATGACGGGGAGGCACTGGGCGGATGTGGCGTCAGAGTGACCAATCGAAACGCGGACGCCACGCTTCGTGGCATGGGCTGCGAACTCGGCTGCGCCGGGGAGTTCGGGGGCGAGGGTGATGAGGCGTGCGTGGCCGCCGGCGGCGTCGAGCATTTTGTCGAGCGTGGCGATGTTGGGCTCGAGGAGATATTCGGGCGGATGAACGCCGCGGCGCGCGTGGGAGAGGAACGGGCCTTCGAGGTGAATGCCGATGGGGCGGGCTTCAGCGGTGGTGGAATCGGCGGCGAGTGTAAGCAGCTTGGCCAAGCCTTCGAGCGAGCGGAGGGTCACGTCCAGCGGAGCTGTGACGGTGGTGGCGAGGTAGCTGCCGGTTCCGCGTGAGGCGAGGAATTTGCCGATTGTTGAGAGCGCCTCGGGGGTTGCGTCCATGACGTCGTAGTTGGCAGCGCCGTGGGTGTGAACATCAAAGAATGCGGGGGAGAGAGTGCAGCCGGGGAAGTCGAGGGTTTGGTCGGCGGCGGGCGTGGGGGCTTCGGCGAGACTGGTGATGCTCTGGATGTGGCGGTCTTCGATGAGCAGCGCGGGTTTGAGGATGAAGCGGCTGCCGGTCCAGAGTCGGTCTGCTGTGATGAGCTTGCGCATTCTCTATTATTGCAAAAAATGAGCGGTTAGCGCGGTGATGCTCAAATTAATGAATTAAATTGATTTGTTTTTGCGATAAGGCGGACTGCTCGAGCTTGAGCATGAGGAGGGCTTCGTTGAGGGCGCGGAGCTCGTCGAAGTTGGTCTGGAGCTGGCAGTTGAGGTGGTTGAACTGCATGGTGATGAACTCGCGTAGCTCGTCGATGGCGGCGCGTAGCTCGGCGTTCTGTTCCAACTGGCCGGCCTGGTTGTTTTGCACGGTGCGCAGAGTGGGCAGCACGACGTTTGCGAGGAGCGCGGTGAGCGAGTTCAGCATTTCATCCATGAGATGAGCTTAATGTGGATTGAGAAAAAGCGCATGATTACGGGTTGGCGGCGGGTGGTAACGGAGACGGGGCGTGATGTATGAAAATAGGACAGTGGCAAAAGTGCGAGGTCGGAGGTTGGCATGAAGAAGCGGATTGGTATTCATCTGGGGACGACGGGTGGTGCGTCGAATGCGGTTGAGCGCGCGGTGGAGATTGGCGCGAATACGTTTCAGATTTTTTCGGCAAGTCCGCGGATGTATCGCGCGCCGAAGGTGAAGCCGGAGCAGGCAGAACGGATGCGCGAGCTGCGCAAAAAGTTCGACGTGGGGCCGCTGATCATCCACGCTGGGTATTTGATCAATGTCTGCGCGCAGTCGGATGAGATTAGAGAGAAGAGCATTGCGGCGTTTCGCGGCGAAATTGAGCGGGCGCTTGCGTTGGGGTCCGAGGGGCTGGTGCTGCATCCGGGATCGTGGAAGGGATTGACGCGCGAAGAGGGATTGAAGCGCGCGGCGGATTCGATTGCGAAG
>CAIMNN010000037.1 GCA_903842845.1 uncultured Acidobacteriaceae bacterium
CTTCCACGTCTTGCATCCATCGATAGTTTTGTACAATCGGCTCAATTCGCCAGGGCCGCTCGACATGACGATTGCGGTGTTCGCATCCCACGCCTGAACGCCGCGGAAGTCGAGCTTTGCGCCGTCCTTCGCCGCATCGGGCGTCGCGCACTGCGTCCAATGTTCGCCACTGTCGATGGTGCGCAAAACCGTTCCACCGCTGCCACTTGCCCAGGCGATTTTTCCATCGAGGGAGTGAATCCCGCGCAGGCTCGCGTGCGAGCCGGAGGTTTGCATCGTCCAGACGGGGGCAGTTTGCGCGTTGAGCGACAAAGCGGAGACGAGTACCAATAAAAAGATTTTCACGCGGTCTATCCTTTTCAGGTTTAACTGAGCGGAAAATGTTCCGCTCAGCGCGAGGGGCTTTCGGCGGTGAAGGGTGAGCAGCAGGGAGTGAGCACGGGCTGGAACTCCATGAACTCGACGCGAGTGCCGTCGGGGTCGTAGAGGTTGGCCTGCCATTTGCCGTCGAGTCCCATTTGGGGGCCGTCGTGGCGCGGGCTCATGGCCTTGTTGCGGAGGAGTGTTGTGACGGTGGCTTCCATGTTGGAGACGCCGAGCGAGAAGTGATTGAGGACGCCGAGTTCATCTTTGTCGATTTTGCCATCAGGGTTCGACGAACCGGGGCCAACCATCATGTACTCAATCCAGTCGTGGCCGTCGGGCGTCTGGAGGGAGATCCAGTCGGTCACTGTCTCTTTCATGCCGCCGTGCCAGTAGGGGCGGAAGCCGAGGAGGTCTTTGTAGAAGCGGTCTTCTGCGGCCTGGCTGTGGACCAGGTACCCGGCGTGGATGATGTGCTCCGAGAGCAGGTGCGCGCCGGGTGGGATTGAGGGCGTTTGCGCGGATTGCAGAAACTGGATGTGATTGCCTTCGGGGTCGTCGGTTTCAAACCAAAGGGAGCCGTCGAAGTCTTTGTGCAGCTCGCCGAGCGGCGCGTATTTGTGCTCGCTGAGGTAGGCGCGCAGGGCGGTGGCGTCAGAGGTGGCGTAGCCGACGCAGGCGAGGCGGCTGATGGTGTGCTCGGCGGGCAGCGGAAGGATTTGGACGAATTGCGAGGGTCCGAGGATGAAGCGGGCGGCTTTGGGGTTGGATGAGTCGGGGATTTTGACGGAGCCGAGAGAGTGGAGATAGAAGAGGTCGGTGGCTGCGACGTCGCTTGAGTAGAGGCAGAGGTGGGAGATTCCGGTGATTGCGGGGCGTGCGGTTTGCGCGGAGACAGCGAAGGTCGCGGCAAGAACGAAAAAGGCTGCAAAGAGCTTCATGCCAACCAGTCTAACCCTTGAGCGCGACGAATATCAGTGTCCCGCTTCCATCATTTCCTTGAAGTATGGCAGGCAGCGCTCGAGGCCTTCGTGGAGCTTGATGTGCGGCTCCCAGCCGAGGAGTTCCTTGGCTTTGGTGATGTCTGGCTTGCGGCGTGTGGGGTCGTCCTCGGGGAGTGGTGCGAAGACAAGCTCACTTTTTGAGCCGGTCATTTTGAGGACTTCTTCGGCGCACTCGAGGATGGTGAACTCGCCGGGGTTGCCGATGTTGACGGGGTAGTGCTCGTCGGATGCGGCGAGGAGGAGGATGCCGTCAATGAGGTCGTCGACGTAGCAGAAGCTGCGGGTTTGCGTGCCGTCGCCGTAGATGGTGATGGGCTCGCCTTTGAGGGCTTGCATGATGAAGTTGGAGATGACGCGTCCGTCGCTTGGGTGGAGGCGCGGGCCGTAGGTATTGAAGATGCGAACCAGGTGCGTGTTGACGCCTCGCGAACGATGGTAGGCCATGACCATGGCTTCGGCGAAGCGCTTGGATTCGTCGTAGACGGAGCGGGGGCCGACGGGATTGACGTTGCCCCAGTAAGATTCGCGCTGCGGATGCTCGAGCGGGTCGCCATAGCACTCGGATGTGGAGGCGTGCAGATAGTTCGCGTTGTATTTTTCTGCGAGCTTGAGCGTATTTTCAACGCCGATGGAGCCGACGCGTAGGGTCTCGATAGCAAGGCGGAGGTACTCTGGCGGGCTGGCGGGGGAGGCCATGTTGTAGATGGCGTCGATGTGGCCGGGGTCGAAGGTCTCGGTGATGTCGTGTTGCAGAAACTTGAAGTGCGGGTTGCCGTCGAGATGGGCGATGTTCTCGTGTTCGCCGGTTGCGTAGTTGTCAACGCCGATGACATTGTGGCCAAGGGCGAGCAGCCGGTCGGTCAGGTTTGAGCCGAGGAATCCAGCTGCGCCAGTCACTAAAATTCGCATCGATTAGTCTTTCTCCCTTAGTTAGCTCAGGATAGCTTTGCGCGGCTTGCCGAGTTGCGCGTTGTAATTCGCTGGACGTCCGACGCTGACATAAGTAAATCCATGTTCAACCATTGACTCGGGTTTGTAGAGGTTACGGCCGTCGATGATGATGGGGAACTTCAGTGCCTGATTGAGTAGCGCGAGGTCGAGCGAGGCGAACTCGGCCCAGTCGGTGAGGATGAGGAGTGCGTCTGCGCCGGTGGCTGCTTGGTAGATCCCGGAGGCGTAGCTCATTTTTTCGCTGGGCGGGAGAACGGCCTTGGCGCGCTCGGTGGCGGCGGGGTCGTAGGCCGTGATGGATGATCCGGCGTCGAGAAGTTTGCTGATGACGTCGATGGCGGGGGACTCGCGGATGTCGTCGGTGTCGCGTTTGAAGGCGAGGCCGAGAGCAGCGAGTTTTTTGCCGCGGAGAGTCCAGAGTGCGGAGCGGACCTTATTGAAGAAGACATCCTTTTGGCGTTCGTTGATCTTGCGGACCTCTTCAAGGAGTTGGAAGTCGACGCCTTGTTGCTGGGCGACCCAGTGGAATGCGGCGACGTCCTTGGGGAAGCAGGAACCGCCGTAGCCGATGCCAGCGCGGAGGAATTTTGGGCCGATGCGTGTGTCGAGTCCCATGCCGGCGGCGATGTCTTCGATGTCGGCGTCAACGCTTTCAGCGAGGTTGGCGACGGCGTTGATGAAGGAAATTTTGAGAGCGAGGAAGGCGTTCGATGCGTGCTTGATGATCTCAGAGCTTTGCGCGGAGGTGACGAGGAGCTTGGCTGGGTTGGCGTCGCTGAGGTCGCCGGGCAGAGCGTTGGGATTTTTGTAGTAGCTGCCGCTGGTGAGTGGGGCGTAGATGCGGCGGAGGAGTTCGGCTGCGCGTTCGGTGTTTGCGCCGACGACGATGCGGTCGGGGTGGAGGAAGTCTATGATGGCGGTGCCTTCGCGCAGGAACTCGGGGTTAGAGACGACGTCGAAGTTCTGCGGGTCAACGCCGTGGCGATGGAGGACGCGCTGAATCCACTCGTTGGTGTAGACCGGGACGGTGCTTTTTTCCACAATTACTTTGTATCCGTTGATGCTGCGCGCAATCTCGCTGACAACGGCTTCGACATAAGAAAGGTCGGCTGCGCCGGTATCGCCCTGCGGGGTGCCGACGGCGATGAAGACGGCCTCGCTGGCGGCGACGGCTGAGCCGAGGTCGGCGGTAAAGTGAACGCCGTGGTCGCGGTGACGGGCGAGGAGATCGGCAAGGTGCTCCTCATAGATGGGCACGCCGCCGGCCTGAAGCATTTTTACCTTGGACTCATCATTGTCAACACAGATGACTTTATGGCCCATTTCAGCAAAGCAGACAGCTGCGACCAACCCCACGTAGCCGGAGC
The DNA here is from genome assembly GCA_903842845.1 of uncultured Acidobacteriaceae bacterium. Lineage (GTDB taxonomy): Bacteria > Acidobacteriota > Terriglobia > Terriglobales > Acidobacteriaceae > CAIMNN01. The sequence continues at coordinate 3,686 of CAIMNN010000037.1, forward strand.
CAATTACACAGATAGATACAGGTTGTGGCATGATTAAAGCGCTCTTTTCCGTCTCGAAGCTGCCATAATGACAATCTCAGATTATCTTAACCGTTTGGGTGTATCTCATTCATCGATAGGCGGCTTGTCTATTCTATCGGCGGAGAGAGGGAATCCGGTTATACTGGGCATGCGGATGACGGAAGGCAGTCTTCCGCAGGAAGCTGATCTAGAGCGGAGAGCGTACCTAGTCAGGTTCCCAAAGGCCGGAAGCGGCTTAAAGGGTATGATCCTGAACAGGTTACCAATTCACACCTTTGGTAACTTGAGTCCATGCTTCTTTCCATTCTTCACTTTTCAAGACTAACTCTCTCTTGTAAACTTCGATAAGTACTCTCTATAGGAGAGGTCTGCATTTTCCAAGGAGACCCTTGATGCGTTTAAAACTGATTCTTGCCGGCCTCTTGTTCCTAACCGCGGTACCTGTGTTTGCACAGGTGGTGCCGCAGGCGACAGAGCACAATGTGCCTTTGTACGTTGGAGGCGGCTACGCGCGTTATTCGCCTGACTGGGGCCCGGGACGAACCTTGGATGGTATTAATGCTTATGCTGGCATTACATTGCCTAGGATTTCGGTGATTCCCGCTGGTTTGGGAGTAGAGGCAGAATGGCGCAGCCTGTTTTTCAATCCTTCGACCAATGTGCCGGGCTATGTGATCTCCGAGACTACGATGGGCGGCGGTGTGATCTACAAGTACCAACACTGGCAGAGGTTGCGTCCTTACGCGAAGTATTTTCTTGAGCAGGGCAAGAACCATTACGCCAGCCACCCGGACGCGTTTGCCTACGATATGGTCACGGTGATGGGCGGCGGTATTGAGTACAAAGTGAAGAGCCATTACTGGGTCAGGGCGGATTACTCACGCCAGACCTGGTCGAACCTCTTTCTGCTGAATAAGGATTCGAACCCCCAAGGCGTGACATTGGGTATGACTTACAACTTCCAGAGGTAGCCGCACACTTTGCGGTAAACAAGGAATCCAGCCCGCGTTTCATACCAAGCGCGGGCTTTTGATTTGGGATTCTGCCCCCATCCCCATTACCAGAGTGATGTGCATGCGCACGCGAAATTCCGTACGATAGAACTTGAGATGGCAACGACCATGAGCCCAACGCCCATACAACGCATTCTCGGAGTTCCCTTTTTTACGGGGAAGCTGGACGAGATACTGGATCGCGTTGATGACGAAGGTGGACTGGTTGTGCTTCCATCCGGGCCGGGTATGCGGACACTTGAATCAGACGCGGAGTATCGCGAGGCTCTGCTTGGTGCGGATTATCCGCTACCAGACAGTGGCTGCATGGTGCTGGCCTGGAACCTCTACTACAGTCCAAAGTTGAAAAAGCTCTCAGGATATAAATACATTTCGGCGTTGTTGGAGCGGCCCAGCGTGAAAGAGAAGGACGCGACGCTTTGGGTGATGCCTTCAGCGGAGAGTGCGGAGCGGAATCGCGAGTTTCTGGCAACGAAGGGCATCGAGCTGGACGACGAACATGTTTACATAGCACCGCAGTATCAGCGGCCATATCAGGATTCAGTGCTGCTGGCCAAGATAGAACAGCTGCGACCGCACCATGTTTTTCTGGCCGTGGGCGGTGGAGTGCAGGAGCCGCTGGGCTTCCATCTGCGCAGACATTTGAGCTATCGTCCGGCGATCCATTGCATCGGCGCGGCGATAGGTTTTTTGAGCGGCGACCAGGTTCGCATTCCGAGTTGGGTTGACCATGCAACCTTGACGTGGTTCTGGCGGATAATGTGGAGCCCGGCACGTTTTTTTCCGCGCTACTGGGAGGCGCGTCATCTGATCCTGTTGATGCGCCGGTATCAGGACCGCTTGCCGGAACTGCGCACTCGTTGAAGATAGGCCCAGCAAGCTTAAGCAGTACAAACCTATAAATATGTAGAATGAGTTCAATCGCAAGGTAGCGCGGCTCCGGCATCATTGAGCAGAAGGCGAGCAGCTTCAGGTCGATACCATGAAAAAGGCACTTATTACTGGCATTACCGGGCAGGACGGGGCCTATCTGGCCGAGTTCCTATTGGAAAAAGGCTACGAGGTGCATGGCATCAAGCGGCGCTCGTCGCTGTTCAACACGCAGCGCATCGACCATCTGTATGAGGACCCGCATCAATCGAAGCCGCGGCTGCTGCTGCACTACGGCGACATGACAGATTCGCTGAGCCTGCTACGGACGATAGAGCAGATACGGCCGGATGAGATCTACAACCTTGCCGCGCAAAGCCATGTGAAGGTTTCGTTTGAGGAGCCTGAGTACACGGCCAATACGGACGCGCTTGGAGTGCTGCGGGTTCTGGAAGCGATCCGCCTGCTGGGGATGGAGAAGAAGACGCGCTTTTACCAGGCGTCGACCTCGGAGATGTATGGCCTGGTAAACGAGACGCCGCAGACGGAGACGACGCCGTTTCACCCGCGCTCGCCGTATGGAGTGGCCAAAGTTTACGGTTACTGGATAACGGTGAACTATCGCGAGGCGTATGGGATTTACGCTTCGAACGGAATTCTGTTCAATCATGAGTCGCCGGTGCGTGGCGAGACCTTTGTGACGCGCAAGATAACGCGCGGATTGAGCCGCATTCTTGTGGGACTTGATGATTGCTTGTACATGGGCAATCTTGATTCGCTGCGCGATTGGGGTCATGCACGAGATTTTGTCGAGGCGCAGTGGCTGATACTGCAACACGAAAAGGCCGATGATTTTGTAATTGCAACCGGCGAGCAGCATAGCGTGCGCGAGTTCATAACATTGGCTGCAACGCAGCTGGGGATGAAGGTTCACTGGCGGGGCAAAGGCGTGGACGAAGAGCTGATAGACGAGAGTGGGCGGGTGATACTGCGCATCGACCCGAGGTTCTTCCGCCCTGCCGAGGTGGACACACTGCTTGGCAACGCCGGTAAGGCGCACGAGCAGCTTGGATGGAAGCCGCGGCACAGCTTCAGCGAGATGATCAAAGAGATGGTGGAAGAGGACTTGAAGCTGGCGCGTCGCGAACTGCTGGTGAAGAAGCATGGCTATGATGCAGCCGTGGGCTTCAAGGACCACTAAA
>CAIMNN010000038.1 GCA_903842845.1 uncultured Acidobacteriaceae bacterium
CGTCGACATCGACGAGGGCAAGCCCTTCTACGTCTCACGCATTGAGTTCCAGGGCAACACCATCACCCGCGACAAGGTCATCCGCCGCGAACTGATGCTGCAAGAAGGGCAGGTCTACAACTCCCAGCTCTGGGAGTACAGCCTCCTCCGCCTCAACCAGCTCGATTACTTTGACCCGCTCAAAGTAGATCAGGACTCCGAAGCACATCAGGACACCGAGGGCGGCACCGTCGACCTCCTACTCAAGGTCAAGGAAAAGGGTAAGAACTCCATCGGCGTCAACGGCGGCGTCTCCGGTCTCTCCGGCGCATTCTTCGGCGTCAACTACCAGACCAACAACTTCCTAGGACTCGGTGAAACGCTCAGCCTCCAGGCGAACCTCGGCAACGTCAACCGCACCTTCCTCTTCGGCTTTACTGAGCCTTATGTGAGGAACCGCCCGCTGAATATCGGCTTCCAGATATCCAACAACAAGACCGATTACAACCAGCAGAAGAGCTATCAGACAACCACCGGCGCATCGCTCAATCTGACCGACGCCCAGAAGAACCTGCAACAGAACTACAATCAGATGGCGACTGGCTTCTCCTTCTCCATGAGCTACCCGCTCAAGAACTTCCAGCGTGTCGGCTTCACTTACTCGCTGAACAAGTCTTCCATCACAGCATTCAGCACGGCCTCATCCACGTACTTCCAGACCATCAACTTCCGCTCTGGTGTGCAGGGTCAAAACCCGCTGGCCGGCATCATTTCCAGCTCCATCTCTCTCAGCTACGTCTACAACACCATCAACAACCCGCTGCGACCCCGCTCCGGCAAGGAGTACTCGGCTGTCATGCAGGTTGCCGGACTCTGGGGTGACGTTCGCTACATCGCGCCATTTGTCGCCTACAAGCAGTATTTCCCCATGCATTATCTCCAGAAGCGCGCTGATGGCCGCAACGTCCTTGGCGTTCGTGCACAGCTCGGATATGTGCAGGGATTCGGCGGTGCTGTGGCTCCGCCCAACAACCGCTTCTACGGCGGCGGCGAGGCCGACCTCCGCGGTTTCGATACTCGCTCCGCAACGCCTTACGGATACATCCCCAACCGCGTCACCGTTCAGTTGACCAATCCTGACGGCCAATGCGTCCCGCGCGACCCGAACAACCCGCAGCTCAACCAATGTATCCTCGTGCCTATCCCGGTCTACGGCGTGGTCTCAACCGGCGGCGACACCAACTTCACCTCCAATGCTGAGTACCGCATTCCCATCGCCGGCCCCGTCACCTTCGCGCTCTTCACCGACTTCGGCATCGTCGGCTCGCTCAACAGCAGTCAGTTGAAGCAAAGCCCCGAAGGTTTCGCTTCTTTGACCTCGCCTCTCTATGGCTGCCCCGTTTATAACAACGGCTCCTGCCAGGGCGGCACGCCAGGTTACGACGTCGGATTCCAGAGGAACATTCACACCATCGGCTTCACCAACTTCGTGCCGCGTATGTCCACAGGCGCTGAGATCTCGGCCATCATGCCGGTCGTCAACGCTCCCATCCGTCTCTACTACGCATGGAACCCGCTGCGCGTCTACACCAATCCCATCTGTAACAACGAGCCGGAGCCACCAGGTTCCGTCATCAAGAACTGCGGTGCCAGCTTGATTAATCGCAACATGTTCCCCGAGGGCGGTGCCGGCGATTACACTTTCTCTGAAGCCAAAGCCGCTTACGGCGCAGTCAACTGGTTCCACGAGCCGCGTAAGACATTCCGTCTCACAGTCTCTACGACCTTCTAATGCTTCCTCTTGTCCACTGAAAAATGGCCGCTCTTAACCGGGCGGCCATTTACTTGTCGGCCACTTCCTCAGCAACGCAAAATAGCACACCAATCAGTTCACATTCACATATTCAGCCCCCATATTCATGCTTTCTTAAGAGTTTCTCTTTGAGTCCCTTGCATAACCCGGATGCTATAATTGGCTTAGTTTCTGCCGATGCCTGCGTCTTTTCACCGCTTCAGAACCCACGTCAGGGTAGTGAGAGGTTTCAGCGATCGCAGGCACAATACCGGGGAATCTCCAAGGAGTTTTTCAGTCGATGAAGCGTATAGCAGCTCTTTTTGTCCTGGCGGTTGCCGGCTTTGCCGCTACTGCCCACACCCAAACCGCGGCCACAACCAAGATCGCCGTCATCGAGTTCCAGAAGGCCGTTGCCGTTACCAATGAAGGCCAGCGCAACTTCGCGGACCTCCAGAAGAAGTTCGAGCCCCGTCAGGCGCAGATCAAGAATCTGAGCGACGAGGTTGAGAACCTCAAGAAGCAGCTTCAGGCTCAGGCCGAAAAGCTCAATGATACCGAGCGTGCTTCTCGCGCAAAGACCATCGACGACAAGTCCAAGCAGCTTCAGCGCGAATACGAGGATGCCCAGACCGACTTCCAGAACGAGATGCAGCAGACATACGGCACTCTCGCTTCCAAGGTCTATGACGTTCTCGCCGACTATGCCAAGACGCAGGGCTTCACTGTCGTTCTCGATGTCAGCACACAGCAGTCGCCTATCCTCTATGCCGCTGAGTCGACCAACATCACCAAGGCCATCGTGGATGCCTACAACGCCAAGTCCGGCGTTCCGGCTCCTCCGACCGCCCCGGCTGGTGCTGCAAAGCCCGCTGCTCCCAAGGCTCCGGCCACAAAGTAACCTGTTTGTACCAATGGCGTGGTGCCATTCGGCATCACGCCATTTTCCATTTTCCCACCATCTCTTAAAGTCACTGGCCAGCCGACTCCAAATGAGAGCGGTTACAGCGTCTCTTTGTGGATAATTCTGTGGATAAGTTTTTAGAAAATCTTTAAATTGAAGGACCTTGCCTGCTTTCCAATCCTGAATTTTCTCGCTTTCATCTTCTAATCGGTTGTATTCATTGTATTTAAAATGTTTTTTCTGATTTTGCCCCGATTTTGCATCAATCAGCTTTCTCCATGTGCCGTCAAGCAGCTTTCCACAGATGATGATAAATAGAATGTTACAAAACTAAAGTCTTACTTGACCAAAGTGCAAATTTTGGTCGCGCAAACCCTTGATTTCTCCACCTGAAAATCTCAAGCAATCCTATTTACTCTGCGCGTCTTCACCTATCCGCAGAACCGCCAGGAACGCCTCTTGCGGAATGTCAACCTTGCCGATGCGCTTCATGCGCTTCTTGCC
>CAIMNN010000039.1 GCA_903842845.1 uncultured Acidobacteriaceae bacterium
GAAACTGCGCAGCGTGGGCGCACAGATTAGGCGCTTGGGGAACGTTTTCACATCGTAAATAGCTGATAAATATACTACTTAGGACGGAACTCACGCTTTCGCTTCGGTCTTAAAACCAAAGTTTGCGTCCCGTAAACTGTACTAGCATTTTGATGATACCAATTTGGTATCATCTTTTTAGGCATTGCTGCATTTTTTGCCTGCGAGATTGTTCTCAGATACTTTTCTGACTCAGCAGGAGCCATACAGATGAACTGGAACGTATTACCGGATATTGCTGTCTTCATACTTATCTGCATAGCGTTCGCCTCCGTTCTCCGTGGACATGACGAAGCCAGACCAGTGCGTTGGCTGATTGGTTGGGGCTTAATTCTAGTACATTTTCTATTTCTTCTTTTTAGTAATCAGACCGGTACAGCTGCCACCATCATTGAAGCCTTGTCATCACTGTCTCTCGCTTGGGCAGGCATATTTTTCATTTGGCAGATGGTCCCATACAAGCGAACCTTCAGTAGTCAATGGTTAACCTTTTCAATACTGGCGGCGTATGCGATCTTCATCACAGTTTCGAATATAGAAAATGTGCCAGGTTGGGCATACGATCTGGCAGCCTCCTTATTCGCCATAGGCCCGATCGTGGTGATGATCTTCTCGTGGAGACAATTGCGTTCGGTGTTGCGTATTGTTCTGGTAAGCAACTCCACGGTGCTGGCGTTGATCCTTATTTATTACAACCACCACCCTGACTCCACCAGCTTGCTCAAATATGCGCCGTTGCAGTTCTTCACTTATTTGGCATGCGCCATACTATTTACGTTAACCAACAAGAAGAGATCAACAGGCGCCATCCTTACTGTGATGGGCATGTACCTTTGGGCATCGGTCTTTCTTGTTGCGCCATACTTCTCCATTTACCACCCGAATGTCCTGATCGAGTCCGAAGTCTGGAACCTGCCAAAATTTGTTGTCGCCGTGGGCATGCTGCTTTTACTGCTTGAGGACCAGGTGGCATTCAGCCGCAGGCTTGCGCAGAACGATGCACTCACAGGCCTGCCAAATCGCAGATTATTTGAAGACCGACTGGCACGGTCTATCGAGCGAGCGAGCAGATCCAAAACGAAGACAGCTCTCTTGATGATCGACATGAATGACTTCAAGGCGGTTAACGACACATTCGGCCACGTGATCGGCGATGAGGTGTTGAAATACATTTCAACGTACTTTGAAAAGCATGTGCGCCGCATCGACACCGTGGCACGCACCGGTGGAGATGAATTTGCAATCGTGCTGGAGTGTCCGATAACCAAAGTGGATGCGGAAAAGATAGGCCGCAAACTCATAAAAGATGTTCATAGTCCGCTGCAACTGAGAGATAAATCAGTTCCGGTCAACTTCAGCATTGGTGTGGCCATTTATCCCGATGATGCCACCAACTCAACGGATCTTTACATGGTGGCCGATAACCGAATGTACAAGGACAAGAAGAAACAGAGCGGCGGGCCAGCGGCGCACTGAGAGCGATGAATCCTCGAGTAATTACGATAAGAAACAGAAAGGCCCGGCTTGATGCCGGGCCTTTTGTTTACTACTGACCACCGCTAGGGCGGCTGCCACCACCACGACCACCACGACGGCGACGACGGCGGCGATTTGCATCTCCACCTGCTGCAACCGGCCGCTTCTGGCCAGGTGCTGCCGGGGTAGCCGGAGCTCCATCAGCGCGGTTGAAGTTTGGCTCGTTGTCTTCGTCGATCTCAGTCTCCTCCTCGTCGAAGTCGTCGCCGCCCTCGATGAAGATCGTGCTCTGATTGGACGTAGGCTGCTTCTCATCGAACTCATGACGCGGGCGCGGCGCGCGAACCGGTGCTTCGGCCTGAGCTTCCACTTCGACGTCAGAGGAGTCTTCTGAAGTTTCAGCGGCTGCCGGTGCAAGCTTGGCCTTCTGCTCCTTGATGAGAGCTTTGCGGCTGAGCTTGATGCGGTTGCCTTCGATGGCGAGCACCTTGACCATGACCTGATCGCCTTCGCGGAGCTCGTCCTTCACTTCCTTGACGCGATGCTCTGCGATCTCAGAAATGTGCAGCAGGCCGTCGGTGCCCGGGAAGAGCTCAACGAATGCGCCGAACTCAGCCAGACGAACGACCTTGCCGAGATAGACCTTACCAATCTCGGGAACCGCAGTGATATTGCCGATGATCTCGAGTGCCTTGGTGAGTGCTTCTCCGTCGCTCGATGCAACATTGACGCGGCCTGTGTCGTCGACGTCGATCTTGACGCCGGTCTGCTCGATGATTCCGCGGATGGTCTTGCCACCGGGTCCGATGAGGTCGCGGATCTTATCAGTCGGGATGTGCAGTGTGTGAATACGCGGAGCAAACTTGGAACGCTCCTGACGGGGTCCGTCGATGACTGCATCCATCTTGTCGAGCAGGTAGATGCGACCGCGGCGTGCCTGCTCCATCGCTTCGACCAGGATATGGCGGGTGAGGCCACCGATCTTGATGTCCATCTGAAGCGCGGTAATTCCCTTGCGGCTTCCGGCAACCTTGAAGTCCATGTCGCCGTAGTGATCTTCCGCACCGGCGATGTCGGTGAGGATGGCGTACTCATCGCCTTCCTTGACCAGCCCCATTGCCACGCCCGCGATAGAACCCTTGAGCGCGATACCTGCGTCAAAGAGCGCGAGGCTTGCGCCGCAGACCGAAGCCATTGAGGATGAACCGTTCGACTCAAGAATGTCAGAGACGATGCGGATGGCGTAGGGTGATTCCTCAGGTGTGGGCAGAACGGGCGTGATAGCGCGCTCAGCCAATGCACCGTGACCGATCTCGCGACGGCCAGTACCGGTCATACGACCTGTTTCGCCAACGCTGAAGGGCGGGAAGTTGTAGTGAAGCATGAAGGTCTTCTTCTGCTCGCCTTCAAAGGACTCGAGGCGCTGTCCATCGTCGGCGGTGCCAAGAGTTGCCGTAACCAGAGCCTGCGTCTCACCACGCGTAAAGAGCGCTGACCCGTGTGTGCGGGGCAGAACGCTGGTCTCGATGGAGATGGCGCGAATCTCGTCAAATGCGCGGCGGTCCGGACGGATACGCTCGCGTGTGACCTGAACGCGGAAGATGCGCTCACGCATCAGCTCGTAGTATTGGGTGAACTTCTTCTTCGCATCAGGCTGATCGGCGGGCAGTTCTGCAACGGCCTCGTCCTTGATCTTCTTGATGAGGTTGTAGCTATCAAGCTTGGCGTACTTCTTGGTGTCGAGGGCGTCGGTGAGCTTTGCGCCAATCTTGGCTTCGAGCTCGGAGTAGTAGGCCTCGTCAATCTCAGGAGTGACAAAGGCGCGCTTCTTTTTGCCGGAGACAGAAGCAAGCTGATCGATGACTGCAACGATCTTCTTAATCTCTTCGTGGGCAAACTCGATTGCGCCGATGACTATTTCTTCGGTCTCTTCCTTCGCGCCGGCTTCGATCATCACGATGCCGTCCTTGTGGCCGACAACCATGATGTTCAGTGTGCTGAGTGCGCGCTCGGCGTAAGTGGGATTGACGACGTAGTTGCCATCAATACGGCCGACGCGGACTGCGCCGACGGTTGCGCTGAATGGAATGTCAGAGAGCGCCAGTGCAGCCGAAGCAGCATTGATGGCGACGACATCGGGATCATTTTCCTTGTCGGCAGAGAAGACCAGCGCGATAACCTGGGTCTCGTTGCGGAAGCCCTCAGGAAAGAGCGGGCGGATGGGGCGGTCGATCTGACGGCAAGTGAGAACTTCCTTCTCACTGGGACGACCTTCACGCTTGATGAAACCGCCGGGGATGCGTCCGCCTGCGTAGGCGTACTCGCGGTAATCAACGGTCAGCGGGAAAAAGTCGATGCCCTCTCTGGGGTCAGGAGCGGCTACTGCTGTGGCGAGCACGACCGTGTCACCCGTGGTGACCAGGGCTGCGCCCGATGCCTGCTTGGCGATGCGGCCGGTCTCAAAGACCAAACGCTTGCCACCGGCTAGTTCTACTGATACTTCTTGCTTTGACATAATTGTCCTCTCTTGTTATTTCATTTGGGAAACTTGTGGGTGGAAGCGCAACCGGAGTTCATGTGCGCAAACAGAATCACCCCGCACTGAAAAGATCAGGCGAGGTGAACTGAGTGGCTCATAAAAACGATGGGTATCCTTTGACGAAGTATGAGCTTCGCCTGATGCACCAAGACCCCGTTGTATAGCTGCGTGCGGAGCCTTGACCATTCTTCGGTCTGGGCGCTTCCGGTTCAATGGTGTCTTTCGGTTACTTGCGGATCCCGAGCTTGCCAATAACTTCGCGATAGCGGTCGGAATCGTGTGACTTCAAGTAGTCCAACAGGCGGCGGCGCTTGCTCACCAGCATCAACAGACCGCGCCGTGAGGCATGGTCCTTCTTGTGGGTCTTGAAGTGCTCCGTCAGTTCACCAATACGCGCACTCAGGATGGCGATCTGAACCTCGGGTGAACCGGTGTCCGTCGCATGTGTGCGGAAGGTTGAGATGAGTTCGGTTTTCTTAGTTGTCGCCAGCACGGCGTTTGTTACTCCTCTGTTTTTCTCAGTCCACTTCTCTCAGTGTCTGAAGTAAGAATATCATAAACCGATGAATTCAGGGGGAGTTGGAGGGCCGGGCCGGCTCAATTTGCGCCCTTCAGCTCGTCAAGCCAATACGAAGTGCGCGCCGTGACTTTGGCGCCGTAATCCTCTGTGAGTTTGACCTTGATGGTGTGCAAGCCGGGTGTGGGATTCGATGGGCTGAAACTGATGAGATAGCGGTTGCGACTTCGCTTGGCCGCTTCCATCACGCGCTTCTCAAAGCCCTTGTCGCCGGTGAATGTGGTGTACTCGCCGCCGCTCATGACGGCGAGCTCTTTGGCAACGTTCTTTTTGACAGCTTGTATGAGCATCAACAGAGCCGAGATCGTGCTCATAGTGCGGCTGTCGCCGTTGTCCTTGATGTCGTGCAGCAGTTCGGCGCGGGCCGGCGAGAAGGTCACGCTGAGGACCAAAACCTCGGATTGCCCAATGCGGCGAATGAGTTGTTCGGGCTTGATGGACTTGCTGCCGTGGTCTCGCTCTTCACTAATCAGAAGAAGCACGCGGCGATTCTCCTTGGGTTCAGATTGGAGCAGGTCAACGGCGTAGCTGACGGTATCCAGGATTGCTGCACCGCCATCGCCGGGCTGAAGCCGGTGAAGGCGCTTGTTCAACACTTCCCCGTCGTGCGTGAAATCGACGAGGAGATGCTGTTGCGAATCGAAGCCGACGAGAGCCGCGTGGGCGCGTTCGTCAGTCAAGAACATTTCAAGCAGCGGGCCGAGGCGCTGGAACTTGTCGAACTCGAGGACGCTCATCGCGCCTTGCTCGACGGCGACGACAAGCGAGACGGGGGCGGTGTCCATCTCTTCCTGGAGGCGAATCTTCTGGCTCACGCCGTCGTCTTCAACGATGAAGTCCGATGGCTTGAGGCCATAGACGATTCCGCCGTGTGGTTTTTCGACAAGTGTGGGGACAAGGACTTCGTTGGCTGTGACTTCAAGAGTGGGAAATTGGGAGTGAGTAGAAGGCATGGCGAGCGGTGGCTCGGCCGGAGGAGCCTGCTGCGCGTAGAGCGCGACGGGGAGCAGCAGTACTAGAAGAAGAAAATGTCGCAGAATGCGCATCAGGTTCCTATCTATATTAAGAGCGACGTTTGGCCGCGCGTTTGACTTCGCGCTGCATGTCTCCAGCCCAGGCAAGATAACTGAATATCTCCCAGCGCATGGCCCAGAAAAAACTGATGACATCGGGGGCGGTAAGGTCCTCGGCTTTGGCTCCGGTGAAGGTCTCGATGCGCCACTTGAGGAACTCACTGCGCCAGGGCATGAGCCTGTGGCCGCGCGTCGAGTTCCAGAAGAATCGTATGGCTTTGAACAATTCAATCTCCGCTACTGACAGTATACCGAGCGGAGATTTGTATGTGTGTTTACAGTTTGTCGAAGAGGCTGCCCGAGCCGAGCTGCGCAATGATGTTGATGAGCGCTGTCTGTTGAGTCTGAGCGAGCGCGAGATGCGATGCGACGGTGGGCAGGTCGGCCTGCATCAGGCTGGTTTGGGCAGAGGTGAGCTGCGTGGCTTGATTGGTGGCGAGATCAGTGGCGCTGCTCAATTGCGTGATGGAGTTATCCAGCGTGACGCGCTGCTGTGAGACATAGTTGAGCGCGGTGTTGAGAGCTTCAGTGTCAGTAGCGGTCACGGCGCCAGAGACATTGTTGGAGAAATCGGCTATGAGGTTATTGAGCGAGTCAAAGACGCTGCTCGTATTCGCCGAACCTGTCGAATTAGCGCCGCCAAGAAAGAGCTGATTGCCGGGAAGGTTCAGTGAGATGGATTGGCCGCTGGGCGTGGTCAGCGAGTTGACCGTCGAGTCGCCGTTGTAAGTCACGGTGGCCGGCGATGTGGCCGTTGAGAGCGTGAATGGCGTGGATGAAACGTTGGCTCCACCGAAGATGTAATTGCCCTGGTAGCTGGTGTTGGCGAGCGAGAGTAGCTCTCCACGGATGCCAACAAGCTGGTTGGCGATTGCCTGCTTGTCGTTGGCATTGAGCGTGTCATTGCTGCCGCCGGTGGCAAGACTGATAGCGCTGGTGAGCGAACTAACCGCACTGCCGAGGGCAGAATCCGCAACCTGCAACTGACCGGTGACGAGCGAGCTTGATTGCGTGAAGCTGTCATCGGTCTGCAACTGGTCGAGCAGGCGAACGTTTTCACCTGCACCGGCCGGGTTGTCGCTCAACTGATTGATGCTGACGCCAGTTGCAACCTCGTTTGAAAGCTGCTGCTGGTTGGCCTGTGCGCTGTCAAGCGCGCTGACCAGATGAGTTACATAAAAGGGATCAACTCTCATAGTTCACCATTACGCGACTGTGGTCTGCGTGCCGAGGTTCAGCGCCGCGCCCATCACCGTATTCAAAATTGAGAAGACCTGCGAGGCGGCCTGATAGCTGCGCTCCAACTGCTGCATGGCGGCTGCTTCGTTGTTGAGATTTACTCCGGAGAGCGTGTTGACCTGCGATTGCAACTGGGTCACGGAAGCGGCTGAGGCTGTGCTCGCGGCTTGAACGCTGGAAGCTGTAGCACCGAGCGAGGTGACAAAGTTGGAGTAATAGTTCGAAGGAGTCTGACCGCTGATGACGCTCTGTTTGGCAAGAGCAGCCATAGCAGTGAGGTTTGCACTGTCGCCGGTATTGGCGCCGAGAGCAGCGGCGGCGATGTGATTTGGGTCGGTCATGACGACGCTCATGGCAAGCGCACTGCCGGCCACGACTGTCGGTTGAGAGAAGATGTTGCCGGCGCCGCCATTGTCACCGGCAAGGTCGGTGCCAGCGTTGTTAATCGTGTTGACCTGTGTCGAGATTCCGTAGGCGAGTTGGTCAAGCGAGGAGAGCGCGTTTGGCATATCCGAATCGCGCGCGGTGAGCAGGCCACCGAGCTGACCGCCGCCGCTGACTAATGAGGCAGTGATGTCGGTTGTGCCGAGAAAGAAATGAGTGGTGCCGCCGATGGGTCCAGTTGTGAGCTGATAGCTTTGGCCTTCCGAGACGAGCAACTGGCCGGAGGTGGTTGTGATGGTGAGGCCGTTGTTCTCGGTCTGCGTCTGGTTGATGCCGATGAGCTGGGATAGCTTGCTAATATCTAGCTGTCGCTGGTCCTGGAGAGTTCCCGCATCCTTATTAGGTGAAGCGGATTGGATCTGAAGGTTGACCGCTGCCAGGTTCGAGGTCAGTGCGTTGATCTGGCCGGTGAGAGAAGAGGCCTGTTGGTCAAGCGCGGACTGCTGCGCGGTTAGGTTTGATGCAGCCGAAGAAATGTTGTTAGAGAGCGTAGTGGCGGCGGACAAAACTGACTGACGCAAAGCATTGTCATTCGGGTTGCCCTCAAGCGTGTTGAGCGAACTGAAGAACGAAGTGATGGCGGTGCCGATGTCGCCCGCGCCCGAGGATGATGAACCGCTGGACGGCGTGAAGACCGATTGCAGATTGTCGAGCGCTGTCAGACGGGCGGAACTCGCAGCGGCCGATTGCTGCTGTTGCGCAAGACGCGTTTCTAGAACGCTGTCGCGGATGGAGATGGGGCCGACATTGCTCACGCCATCGCCATAGCTGATACCGTTGATGTGAATGGGCGCATTCTGCTGAAAACTTGAAACCTCTTCCGTGTAGCCCGGCGTGTTGGCATTGGCAACGTTGTTGGCAACAATGCTCAAGCCGGTCTGGTCAGCATTCAGCGCGTTTGAGATAAGGCTGAAGGCAGTGTTAATTGTTGCCATGGCGGCCTCCGGTGAGCGATGCGGGAGAGTATTCGATCTGCGAGCCAGAAGCAGCGCCAAGACGCCGCATCAATAAAAGATTTTCACGGGTCAGATCAAGCAGGCGGGCGAAGGCATCAAGCTTTGCCTGAAGCGGCTGTGGCAGTACAGGCAGTTGCGCAGCGGTTGCAAGAAGTGGCGCTGCGCCGGGTGCGAGCAGATCACGCGAGCCGTGAACCAGAGCTTCGAGCCTATCCGCATCAAGATGCGCCAACGCATGGGTGGCATCGTCCAGGATGGAGAGCAGCACCGGATGTAAGGCAGAATTTTGCTGAGCGCGCGGCTTCATTCAGTTCACCGGGGCCGTTGAATCAAGCGGCATTGCCCAACATGGAATCAACTAGCTTGGAAGCTACTGCCGAAGCCGGGATGTTGTAAGTGCCTGCCGCTAGCGCGCTCTGAATGGCCGTGACCTTGTCCATGCGAACCGAAGAATCGTCGGCCGCGCTGGCGATCTGACTGGCAGCGCTTAATGTCGCACGATCGCCGGTATCCTGCGAGCCGGTCTGTGCGCTACGGTTGCGGTTAAGGCTCAGCGTATCCGCCTGGCTGATGCCGAGAAGATTCGAAAGCCCTGCGAGGTTATTGTTTACATCCATTGATGCTGCTCCTTAACTCGTTCTGATCACGTTATCGGCGTCGACGACCATGACTTTAGTCATGTGAGCGGTTTCACCCCGGTATCGAGGTGCCCGGCGGCGGTTACTTGAGTGTGCGAATGGGTGAGCGAGTGAATGATACTTTTGGCAACTCCAAAGCC
>CAIMNN010000040.1 GCA_903842845.1 uncultured Acidobacteriaceae bacterium
AAGAGTGAAGGCGGAGTGAACCGTGTGGCACTGGTGGGTGCGCTGGTTGCGGTGTTCGCGAGTGTGTTTGTGATCTTCATAGCGGTGCATCACGCGAAGAGCGGCACGGAAATTGCGCCGGTGAATGTGGCCGCGGACGCGTACGCGGCGAAGCTGCCGCTTACAAATATAAAGATGAGCGAAGCAGGGAACATGGCCGGCGGCAAGGAAACGTATATTGATGGGCAGATAGCCAACACTGGCAGCTCGACGGTGAGCGGAGTGACGGTGCAGGTGCTGTTCCGCAATTATGCGCACGAGGTGGTGCGCAACGAGAGTTTGCCGGTGCGGCTGATCCGCACGCGGACGCCTTATACCGATATTCAGACGATAAGCGCTGCGCCGATAAAGCCGGGTGAGACGCGCGAGTTTCAGTTGATAGTAGAGCAGGATATTCCTGATTGGGACGGGGCGTATCCGGAGGTGAAGGTGATCAAGGTGGAGACGAGATGAGGGAACGGGGAACAGGCGGGATTTTCTAGAAGTTAAAAAATACTGGAGGCGGAGATGAAGCGGACTGTGGGAAGTGTATTCAGTGGAATATTATTTCTTATTCTGGCGGCGGCGAGTGGTTGGCAGATGGGGCTGGTGCGGGCGGCGCAGGCGGATGACGAGAGCAAGCCTAAGGTGAGCAAAGAGCAGTTGTCGGATGAGCGTGTTGCGGTTTATCACGACTTTTTGACCAACTGGATGGGCAAGGAGATAGGGAACGTGAACCTTGCGATTCAGACGATGCCGCTGGATAAGGATTGGGCGGGCGACCCGGAGGGTTGCCGCAAGGGGCTGGAGCTGGAGTCGGTGACGGCGGGCGAGACGCATTATTTCCGCGCGGTGGACGGGTGGAAGATCGGCGGCGAAAAGCTGCGGCTGGTGGTGGCGGAGACGCAGGAGGAGCAGATAAAGAAGCGGTCCGACCCCAGCGTTGGTATGAGTAAAGGCCAGAGCGTGGACGAGGCGGTTGAGAACGGCTTCCGCAACGGGCTGTTCACGTTCAGCGAGATCCAATTTGATAAGAAGCACGAGCACGCGATATTGAAGTTCAGCTTCCACTGCGGGATGTTGTGCGGGCATGGCGGGACGGTTGTGCTGACGAAGACGAATGGAGTCTGGAAGCAGACGGGCGAGTGCGGGAACTGGGTATCGTGAGTGAAGGCGGTCACATTGGCCGCGTCTGGCCGGGCATTTAAAATTAATTCATGAGTGAGACCAATCCCCTGAACCCCGCGCCGACAGCAACCGGCGGCAATCTTTTTGTGCGCGCTTGTTTGCGCCAGCCCGTGGACCGTACGCCGGTGTGGTTTTTGCGCCAGGCCGGCCGTTATATGCAGGAGTACCGCGACGTTCGCAAACATCACACGCTGGTTGAGATCTGCAAGCAGCCGGATATTGCGGCCGAAGTGACGATAACCGCCGCTGAAAAGCTGGACGTGGACGCGGCGATTATTTTTGCCGACCTGCTGCTGCCGCTTGAGCCGATGGGACTGGATTTTGAGTTCCAGGCCGGCGAAGGGCCGGTGGTTCACAAGCCGGTGCGAACGACTGAGGACGTGAAGGCGTTGCGCACGGACCGGGCTGAGGACCTGATATATGTTGCCCGCGCGATAGAGAAGGTGAACGCGCACTTCGGCGGACGGCTGGGGATGATAGGCTTTTGCGGCGCGCCGTATACCCTGGCGAGCTACATGATCGAGGGCGGCGGGTCGAGGAATTACATCCACACCAAGCAGATGATGTACGGGAACACTGCGGCGTGGCGCGAGTTACTGGACAAGATCATCGTCGTGTTGGTGGAGTATTGCCGCCAGCAGGTGAATGCGGGCGCGGATGTGATCCAGATATTTGACAGCTGGGTTGGTTCGCTCTGCCCCGCCGATTACGCCGAGTACGCATTTGCCGCGAGCGAGCGGCTGGTGCGCGAAGTGCAGGCGATGGGCGTGCCGGTAATTTATTTCGGCGTTGAGACGGCGAGCTTGCTCGCGCCCATGGCGAAGACCGGCGCGGACGTTATCGGTGTGGATTGGCGGACGCCGATCGATGAGGCGTGGCGCGCGGTTGGTCACGGCCACGCGGTGCAGGGAAATCTTGACCCCATCACTCTGTTTGCACCGCTTGATGTTTTGGAGCAACGCGTGAAGGAAGTACTGAAGTCTGCGGACAATCGTCCGGGGCATATTTTTAATCTTGGCCACGGCATTGTGCCGGGGACACCGGTTGAGAATGTGCAGGCGGTGGTGAAGATGGTGCGCGAGCACTCGACGCGGAGGGCTGGATGAGCCGGGCCGTATTGCTGCTGGCGCACGGAACGCCGGACACGGTCGAGGAGATTCCTGAGTATCTACGCAATGTGGTGAGCGGCAGGCCGATGCCGCAGGCGGTGGTGGAGGAGATTCAGCACCGATATGCGCTGATTGGGCACAGTCCACTGACTGCGTTGACGATGGCGCAGGGCGCGCGGCTGGAGAGTTTGCTGGGCGTGCGCGTTTATGTCGGCATGCGCAACTGGCGGCCGTATATTCCTGAAGTTGTGAAGCAGATGCGCGCCGATGGAGTGACGGAGGCGGCGGTGATCTGTTTGGCGCCGCAGAACTCTCGGACGAGCACGGGGTTGTACCGGCGCGCGGTTGAGGCTGAGGCGGGCGAGTTGAAGATTGATTTTACGGCCGGGTGGGCGGACCATCCGCTCTTGGCCGAGGCGTTTGCGGAGCGGTTGCGGCCAACGCTCGAAAAGATGAATGCGGAGACGGGCGAGGCGACGCCTGTGTTATTTACGGCGCACTCGGTGCCGTGCCGGACGATTGCGGCGACGGATGAAAAGGGCGGCGACCCGTATGCGGTTGAAGCGCGCAAGACTGCGGAACTGGTTGCGGCGCGTGTGCCGGAGTTGAAGCGCTGGTATTTTGCGTTTCAGAGTCAGGGCGCGAGCGGAGGCGAGTGGATTGGGCCGACGGTCGAGAGCACGCTGGATGCTTTGGCGGCCGAGGGCGTGAAGAACATCATCCTGCAACCGATTGGGTTTTTGTGCGACCACGTTGAGATTTTGTACGACGTGGATATTGCGTTCAAGCAGCACGCGGCGAAGGTGGGCATTAGGCTGGAGCGGCCGGAGAGTTTGAATGATTCCGTGAAGCTGGCCGAGGCGCTGGCGGATTTATCGCGGGTGTCGTTTGCGCGGCTGGGTTGACAGGGAATAGGGATCAGGGATCAGGGAACAGGGAACAGAGAACAGGGAACAGAAGACTCAGCCGCGGGGCTGGGTCTTTTTTTATTTATTGGCGCAGCTCTTCGTATAATCACAAATAACCAACATCAGTCAGATTCGATTCAGGAGAGCCCCATGCCCCTTTCAAGATTTGTTTTTCTCGCGCTCGTGTTGTGTTTCATGACGTCGGTTGTCGCGGCGCAGCAGGCGGAGAAGGAAAAGCCTGCGCCGCATGTTGTGTATGTGAAGGCTGGGCATTTGTTTGATGCGACGAGCGATGTGCTGCGCGAGAACGTGGTCATCACGGTTGAGGATGAGCGCATCAAGAGCGTCGCGGCGGCGGGCGAGGTGAAGATTCCTGCTGGGGCTGAGGTTATTGATCTGTCGAAGGCGTGGGTGTTGCCGGGGCTGATCGATTGCCATGTGCATCTTGAAGCGCGCGCGGACAAGTTGGACCCGATTGAAGATGTGCGGTGGACGCCATTCAAAGGCGGGTTTGCAGGCGTCGTGAATGCGAAGACGACGTTGATGGCAGGGTTCACGAGCGTGCGTGATGTGGGGTCGAGTCCGTTTTTTGCGGTGGACCTGCGCGATTCCATCAACGAAGGATTTATTGTTGGGCCGCGGGTTGTGGCGAGCGGGCCGCCGCTTTCGATAACCGGCGGGCATGGCGACATGAACAGCTTTGCGCCGGCGGTGAGCAACTCGATGTACCCGGCGGAGAAGGATTTTGCAATTGTCGACGGGCCGGAGGAGGTTCGCCACGCGGTGCGGGAGCAGATCAAGTATCGCGTGGACGTGATCAAGCTGATGGCGACAGGCGGCGTGATGAGCCAGGGCGACCAACCGGGCGCAGAGCAACTGACGTATGAAGAGATGAAGATGGCGGTGGACGAGGCTCACCGCGCGAATCGCAAGGTTGCGGCGCACGCGCATGGGACGCAGGGGATCAAGGATGCGGTGCGGGCCGGTGTGGATTCGATTGAGCACGGGAGTTTGATTGATGACGAAGGCATACAGATGATGAAGGAGCGTGGGACATATCTGGTTGCAGACATCTACAACGACGATTACATTCTGGGGATGGCGCAGCAGTTCGGGTTGCCCGAGGCGAACATTGAGAAGGAGCGCAAGCTGGGCAAGTTGCAGCGCGAGAACTTTGCCAGGGCGGTGAAGGGCGGTGTGAAGATAGCGTTTGGGACGGATGCGGGTGTTTATCCGCATGGCGACAACGCGAAGCAGTTCCACTACATGGTGAAGTACGGGCTGACGCCGGCGCAGGCGATAAAAGCTGCGACGGTGAACGCGGCGGACCTGATCGACCGCAAAGACATAGTGGGGACGATTGAGGCAGGGAAGTACGCCGATATTATTGCGGTGACAGCGAATCCGCTCGAGCGCATCGAAGTGCTGGAGCACGTTGCGTTTGTGATGAAGGGCGGGAAGGTTTACAAGGACGAACTCACTGTGGAGAAGAAGTAGGGATGGGAGCAAGCGTCTAGCGTTTAGCGTCTAGTCAATAGGAATTTCGCTAGAACAATATTCCTCGTTCTAACCATCAGCTACTGGCTAGGCCCTAGACGCTAGACGCTGGTTCTTGTCTCTCCCGTAAAATAAAACCATGTTCACAGGAATAGTTGAGCGGACGGGGAAACTAATCGATGTAGCAGCGCGCGGCGGAGTGAAGCGCATCACGATCGAGGCGCCGGAGTTGGCGGCGCGAATGCGCGAGGGCGACTCGCTGGCGGTGAATGGCGTTTGCTTGACTGCGCTTGATGTGAATCCGAATTATTTTTATGCGGACCTTGCTGCGGAGACGCTGGCGAAGACGACGTTGGGCGAGATAGGGCCGGGGGCGTTGGTGAATCTGGAGCTGCCGACGGCGGCGGGGTCTCCACTTGGCGGGCACATTGTGCAGGGCCATGTGGACGGGCGCGGGGAGCTGGTTGGGTTGGAGCCGGTGATTGCGCGTGAGAGCCCCGCATTCGACATCGACACGACCGACTGGACAATGAAGGTGCGCGTTCCGGAGCACGTGCGGCCGTGGATGGTGCTGAAGGGTTCGGTTGCGCTCGACGGCGTCAGTTTGACGATTGCTGATTTTGACGGCGAAGTGGTGACGATTGCGATTCTGCCGTTGACGTATCACCGGACGAATTTGCACGCGGCGAAGATTGGCGATGGCGTGAATGTTGAAGCCGATGTGCTGGTGAAACTGGCGCACGCTCAGATGATGAAGAAGCCGGAGCTGGAGCTGACTGAGGCGTGGCTTGTGGCGAACGGGTATTAGCGGAGCTAGCGGGGCTAGCGGAGAGAGCGGAGATAGCATGGAGTGCCCCCACTGCAAGGTCGAAATGCGGCAGACCGGGAAGGATACATTCTCGGGGCAGGTTATCCGCGAGTACAAGTGCGACCAGTGCGGGTTTGAGAGCTGGGAAGATGACGGCAAGGCGCTGTGGCAGGTGTTGCATGATGATAACGAAGAGAAAGATAAGAGTTGAGCGGGGCTGAATGCCCGGTCCTCAAAAGCGAGGGACTGGGTGCACCCGGTAAAAGCTTATAAGACTAAAGCAGGATTTCAGTTGCCCTTCATCGCGCACGGCGTTAAGCTGTACGCGTTGCTTTTAAGGAGATGATGGCGATGAGGAAGAATCTTGTTCTTGCGTTGGTGTTGGTTTGTGGATTCTTTAGCGCCGTTGCAGCAGGGGCACAGAGGGTTGTGATGTCGCCGGACGGGAACTGCAAGGCTTCGATCCCCGGTGGGTGGATAGTGGATGCGGCCAACGGCAGGGCCAACTCGGCCGATATGAGGAGTATTGTTTCGGTCGATAACGACACCAATACGAAGACCATTGCAGAGCTGAAAGCAACTTTGACATACGCATTCCCTGAGATGAAGATATTGAGCGAGACGGCGACCGAACTTTGGACGCTGAACACAGTGGAGACGCCGCAAGGCATGCGCGACAACATCTATCGCGCGCTCAAGACCAATGGAGGGATGTGCACTGCCGATTTTTCTTACTATGACCAGTCGATGGCCGGTACAGCGAAGAATGTGGTGGGGACGCTGAAGGGGAAATAGCGGAGTTAGCGGGGCTGGCGGGGTTAGCGGAGTTAGCGTTGGAGAACGGGCGGCGTTGAATCCCCGGTCCCCAAATGCTAGGGACCGGGGGCCCCCGACGTACCAGACAGCCTGAAGAGAATTGGTGAGTGGAGAAATAGCAAAGGCAAAAGCAAATGCAGATCCCTCGCTTCGCTCGGGATGACAGCTCATGGATAGGATTAGATTTAAGAAACACACAAACTCATCGCGAACTTGGGATGCCAGCAGTTTTATAGATGAAGTTTATTCGACTGCCTTCCAGCTTTCGACCAAGGATTTCAATTCTTCATACTTCGGTAAGGATGATGGGATGAAGACACAACCAAAGAATCTGGCTGCAAATCTACTTCTTCTTTCTGAAATGCCGATGCCTGGACGTTCAGCGGTGTCGCTATTTACCTCAAAGATGGTGCGAACTTTTCCTTTGTGTATTGTTCTTGTTCGGCAGATGGTTTTCTTACCGTGGAATTCAGAAACCTGAGTGATGGAGTCTTCGTAGACAAGAAATCTCGATGTGATGGATTTATAAATAGGTTTTCCAAAAACAAAAAAAGCAGTCAGTAATCCATACACAAGACTTAGAATTGCAAAACCTAAAGCAAAAAGTCCAATTTCCAAAAACGGCATAGTTCCTTTGTACCTAAGTATGTTATATCCAAAAAAAATTACGAACCAAGTACAAGCCGTAAATAATGCGATGACTAATTTACGCTTTAGAGTAATTTTGCCGAACTCATAACTGCTTTCATAAATATCCATCATTCACCTCGTTTCCAAATTTATTTTGTTTGCGGCAGCGGCGGCGGGTCGATGACGAACTCGTTGCCGGTGCGGTTGAGCAGGATGCGGCGGCGGTCGTCGAGGAGTTTTAGTTTGTTGGAGAGTTCGATGAACTCTTTTTTCTCGTCGGGTGTGAGCTCGCGTGGGGCGACATTCGTCTGCACGGCTAACTGAGGCGAAGGCGGCGGCGGCTGAGTGATGCGGGTGAGCTCGTCGAGGCGGGTCTGGAGCTTCGGCATTTCGCGGTCTATTAGCGTCGGCATGATGACGGGGGTTTTGGTTTTGCCGGCGGCTATCTCGTTGCGGTTGTTTTCTTCCCACAGCGGCATGATACCGACATCGGCGAGCTCGAACTGGGTTCCGGCGGGGCCGTAATCTTTTTTGACGACGGAGAATTGCGCGAGCATCTCGTCGCGCGGGTCGCCTTCTTTGTCAGGCATCACGTTGTCGACGTAATTGCGCGATTGGTTCGACAAAAAATTGCCCAGCGAGTAAAAAATAATCGTGTTGCGGCCGTCGGCGGTGCGGTAGCTCTCGACTGGTTGCAGGACGTGGGGATGATGGCCGACGATGACGGATGCTCCGGCGTCGAGGATGCGATGGGCGAGTTCGATGTCATCGGGGCGCGGGGCGGGCGCGTACTCGACGCCCCAATGGATGGAGACGACGAGGAAGTCGCACTGGGTGCGGGCCTTCTTCACAGCTTCAATGACAGTCTCGGGTGTGAGCGTGGCGGGGTCTGTAATTTCTTTTTTGACCTCAGCCGGGTAGGGCAGAAAGTTGACATGTGGCTGCGCGGGGTCGGATGGGTTGGATGCGCCGTTGAGCCAGCGCGTCATGCCGAGCCAGCCGACGCGGATGCCGTCCTTCTCGACGATGAGCGGTTGCCAGGCAGTAGCGGCGGTATCACCGGAGCCGATAAACAGGAGGCCCTGCTTTTTGAGGTGCTCGCGTGATTCGGCGAATCCGGCCCAGCCCTGGTCCATGACGTGGTTGTTGGCGAAGCTGACGAGCTTGATGCCGCTGGCCTTTAGGGCTTCGATGAGGTCGGTGGGGGCGTCGAAGAGGAAGGGTTTTGTGCCGTGGGAGTGGGCGGGGGCGACCGGGGTTTCAAAGTTGACGAATCCGTAGTCGGCGCGGTGGAAGATGTCGGCGACGTTGGCGAAGAGGGCGGTCCAGCCTTGAACGGTGGACGGCTGGGTGGAGGTGGTGTCGGCGGCTTTGGCAGCGGCGCGGACCGCCTCGTGGGGGATGACATCGCCAGCGACGGCGAAGCTGATGCGGCCGACTTCGCGCGGATATTTAACGGGCGCGGGCTTTGGGTGCGCCGAGACGGAGCCGATGGAGACGCCGATGAGGGTGCCTGAGAAGGCGGCGAGGAGCGCGATGCGCAGGAAGCGGGGCGAGCTGAATTTGCCGGGGAGCATGATTGGTTCAACTTTAGCAGGAAACTTGAGCCTCAGATATAGGGCAATTGAAGGCGAATTTTGGGCGGAAGGGCGGCTATGGAGCCGGGCAGAAGCTGCTGGCCCGGAATTGAACGCTGGCCGTTCAATGTGCGTCTATCTTCTGCTGAAACTGTTAACCTTATGGGAGCGGCTCCGGTGGTCGGGGTACGCCGCAAAGGCTTGCACGGAAGAGTGTGAATGGCTGAATTTGTCGTCAAAATGTCGGATGAGCGCGGTCGGGTTGTGGAGCAGACGGAGTCTGGGGCCACGGCCGAGGAGTTGCGCGCGCGGTTTGTGCAGGCCGGGTACCATGTTTTCTCGGTAAAGGCGCGCGGAGTGGCCGGGTTTGGCCGGCAGCGCAAGGTGAAGCTTGAGCCGTTTTTGATTTTCAATCAGCAGTTTTTGACTCTGATAAAGGCCGGGTTGCCGATTTTGGGTTCGCTCGAGATGCTGGCGAAGAACCAGAAGGATGCGCATTTTGCGAACCAGATCAGCGCGGTTGCGCAGCGCGTGAAGACGGGCGAATCGCTGTCGCAGGCGTTTGAGGCAGTGGGCGGATTTCCGCTGATGCACACGACGACGCTACTGGCGGGCGAGCGCTCGGGCAACTTGCAGGAAGTGCTGGAGCGGTACGTGAGCTTCCAGCGCATCTCGCTGACGTTCAGGAAAAAGCTGGTGGCGTCGCTGATTTATCCGGTTGTGTTGATGGTGTTGGTGACGGCGCTGTTGATCTTCATGTTCACGGTAGTCATTCCGCAGTTTGCGCAGTTGTATGACCAGATGGGTTCTCACCTGCCGACGATGACGGTTTATCTTTTGAGCTTCGGCAAGTGGATGCAGAAATACATTCTTTATTTGATAGCCGCCTTCATTTTGTTGGGGCTGGCGTTTTACCGCTATTCCCTTACGGACAAGGGGCGCGAACGCATTGACGGGATACGCATCAAGCTGCCGGTGCTGGGCAAGATCTGGTTGAAGTACCAGGTGGCGCTGTTCTCGCGTACTTTGTCAACGCTGTTGACGGGCGGCTTGCCGCTGGTTCCATCGCTTGAGACTGCGGCGCGGTCGATCACGTCGAGGAAGATATCGCAGGCGGTGTTTGAATCCATAACGACGGTGCGCGAGGGCAAAAGCCTTGCGGACTCGATGCGGCTGTCGGGGGTTTTCCCTGATCTGTCGATAGAAATGATAACGGTGGGCGAGCAGACGGGCGCGCTGCCAGCGATGTTGAATTCAGTTTCAGAGTTTTTTGAAGAGGACGTGGCGACGGCGCTGACCGCAGCGTTGGCGCTCATCGAGCCAATGATTCTCATCATCATGGGTGTGGTCGTGGTGATCATTCTGATTTCGCTGTATCTACCCATCTTCTCCTTGGGCCAGATGGGCCAATAGGGACACATATGCCAGAAGAAGTATTGATAACGTTGCCGGGTGAGGCAGATGAACGGACGATGGCGGAGTCGCTAGCCAAGCGCTACCGCACCGAGTTCATCGACCTGAAGAACCACAAGATACAGCACGACCTGCTGCGCACGGTTCCGGTGGAGCTGATGTTCCGCTACAACTTTGTGCCGATCGAGCAGTTGGGCGAGACGCTGGTGATAGCGGTGAGCGACCCGTCGAAGCTGATGATGCTCGACGAGATAGCGGGACTGCTGGGGCATCGCATCAGCCCGAGGGTGGCGACGCTTTCACAGATAACCGACCTGCTCAAGAAGACCGAGCAATCGCAGCGCGTGTTGGACGAGGCCAGCGAAGGGCTGACCTTCGACGTGCTGACAGGCGATGAAAATCCCGACGAGAGCATCTCGATCGAGAAGCTGACGAGCGAAGAAGATATCAGCCCGATCATCAGGCTGGTGGATACGACGATCTTCACAGCGCTCGAACGGCGCGCGTCGGATATTCACATTGAGACGTACGACGACTCGGTGGTGATGAAGTACCGTATCGACGGTGTGCTGCAAATGGCGTTGGCGCCGATCGCGCGCGAGCATCACCAGACAATTTTGTCGCGTATCAAGATCATGAGCGAGCTCGACATTGCCGAGCGCCGCGTTCCGCAGGACGGACGTTTCCGCGTGCGCTACAAGGGCCGCCTGATTGACTTCCGCGTTTCCATTATGCCGACGGTGCATGGCGAGAACGCCGTGTTGCGCGTGCTGGATAAAGAGTCGATGAGCGAGAAGTTCCGCAACCTGACGCTGGATGTGGTTGGGTTTGAAGAGAACGATCTGCGCCGCTTCCGCCGCTACATTCGCGAGCCGTACGGCATGGTGCTGGTGACGGGGCCGACGGGTTCAGGTAAGACGACTTCGCTGTACGCCGCGCTGAACGAGATCAAGAGCGACGAAGACAAGATCATCACGATTGAGGACCCGGTTGAGTACCAGATCCGCGGCATTACGCAGATCCCTGTCAATGAAAAGAAGGGGCTTACCTTCGCCCGCGGCCTGCGCTCCATCCTCCGCCATGACCCTGACAAGATCCTCGTCGGGG
>CAIMNN010000041.1 GCA_903842845.1 uncultured Acidobacteriaceae bacterium
CGCTCCACAAGAACGCTCCAATCTTCCGGAATGGGGAGCTTGCGGTCGAGCGCCGGCGGCTGCGCGCTGGACTCAACGTGGACCGCCACATAGAGCTCGCTTTCAGTGGTTCCGCTGAAGACGCCGCGGGTCGGGGGAACATCCGCGTAATCGCGGCCGACGGCGGTGCGTATGTGGCGATGGCATGCGACCAGGTTGTTGGTCGGGTCGAAGCCCACCCACCCTAGATGCGGCAGCAGAACGTCGACCCAGGCATGCGAGGCATCCGGCGTTGAGCGGTCATGGCCTTCGTTGTCGCGCGCCAGATAACCCGAAACGTAGCGAGCGGGGATGCGCGCATGACGCAGAAGAGCAAGCATGGTGTGAGCAAAATCCTGGCAGACGCCCTTGCGGCTCATGATGGCTTCATCGATGGGCGAGTCGACGCGCGTTGACTTCGGCTCGTACTCAAAATATTCATAGAGGCGCTGATTGATCTCATGGACAAGCATGAGTGGGTCGTCGCGGCGTCTGACGTCGAGCGAAGCGGCGAGCTCAAGCAGTGCCGGCGTTTCAGCAACAAAGGTTGAGGGCAGCAACATCTCCCAGTAGTCGCCAGATTCGATGAGTTCATCGAGCGCTGCCCAGGCATCGCTGGACAGGAAGGAGGGAATGGCGGCTTGCTGATGCAGTTCCACAACCGACTCGGCGACGATGACGAGTTGATTGTGCTCGCCTGGTATGTCAAAGTGCTGGACGTTGTTGCCGAGATGGTCGCGATAACTGAAGACACGGCAGCGCGGACTGACGGAGAGTGAATAGCTGAGGCAATGCTGACTTGAGTCGGAGCGCGGGCGCATGCGCACTTCCATGATGCTCTCGCTCACCGGGTGGGTGTAGCGGAAGCGCGTCAGGTGGCGTATGGAAAAGAAGTTCATGCTCGCCTTTCAGCCCGCCAGCGCGGATTGGATGGAATAGTGCACATAGTTGCGGTAAATGAGTTCGTGGATCTGAAGGCACTGCTTGCGAATGGAGTTGAGGAAGTTGAGCGTGTCACCGCGCAGGATTTCCTCGATGGTCGAGTAGCCAAGCATAGCGTGCAGACGGCCGATGCCAGCGGTCAACTGCTCGGGGGCCTGCCGTCCGCCGGTGAGTTGCACGGCCTCGATGGCGCTGCGGATGCCGTCAATGCAGTAATGAATGGAGTGCGGGAACTCACTGTTCAAAAGCAGAAATTCAAGCACGCGGCCCGGCGTGATCTCCGCCGTGTAGACATGGCAATACGCTTCGAATGAAGTGCAACTGCGCAACAACCCAACCAGCTCGGGTTGATTGCTGATCGATAATTCATTCGCAGCTTCATCCATGTACGAGTCAAAGAGCTCCTTCTGGTGAACCTCAAGGATGGTTGCAGTAGCGTAAGCGCGCTCCAGATACCTGCCCAGCCGCATGAATTGACAACCCTGCCGACGGATCATGGTTCCATCGCTGACGCCATCGAAGAGATAAATGCCGTCGAGCACCATTGTGAGCACGTCGCTGATGTTGACCTCGAAGAGCTGCTGCGCTTCGAGGGAGTGAATCTGATGATACAGGCGATTGAGCCGCTGCCATTGCTCGCTTGAGATCTCTTCACGCACCTGACGCGCGTTCTCGCGGGCAGAATCAATGCAATTGGTGATGGAGGAACGATTGAATGCTTCAAAGATCAGCCGGTGCGCCATCGCGTCCGCGTTACCGTTCCATTCAAGCTCCGTTGGCCTGCCGAGAGCGTGGACCAAACGCAGCCAGCGCGTATCAGGTGCGATGCCGCCGGTGTCGATCATCATGCTCATCGTCACGTCGAGCATGCGCGCAGTATTCTCGGCGCGCTCAACATAGCGGCTCATCCAGTACAAGCTGTCGGCTACACGTGAAAGCATCTCGTTCCCTTTTACTCAAGTACCCATGTGTCTTTGCTGCCGCCGCCCTGCGAAGAGTTGACGACCAGCGAGCCTTTTTCAAGCGCAACGCGGGTCAGACCGCCGGGCACAATATTGATCTTGTCGCCATAAAGGACGTACGGACGCAGGTCGACATGGCGCGGTTCCAGTTGATTGCCGAAGAGGCAAGGTGCGCGTGAAAAATCGAGCGTTGGCTGCGCGATGTAATTGCGTGGATTGGCCTCGATGCGCAGGGCGAACTCATCGCGTTGCTCCGCAGTCGAGTGAGGGCCGATGAGCATTCCGTAACCACCACTTTCACCAACGGCTTTTACCACCAGCTTGCCGAGGTTCGCGAGCACGTGCTTGCGCTCCTTCTCTTCGCCGAGCAGGAAGGTCTCAACATTCGGCAGCACTGGATCCTCGTTCAGGTAGTAGCGAATCATCCGCGGCACGTACGCATAGACCGCCTTGTCATCTGCGAGACCGGTGCCGAAGGCGTTGGTCACCGTCACATTGCCGGCGCGATAAGCGTTGAAGAGTCCTGCGCAGCCGAGCGCGGAATCCGAACGGAAGACGAGCGGGTCGCTGAAGTCGTCATCCACGCGGCGATAGATAACGTCGACGCGCTTCAATCCGTGCGTGGTGCGCATGTAGACAACGTTGTCGTGCGTTACCAGGTCGCGGCCTTCGACGAGGTCAATGCCCATCTGGCGCGCAAGATAGGTGTGCTCAAAGTATGCGGAGTTGAAATAGCCGGGCGTGAGCAGAACGATGTTAGGCTCCGGCCTGCCCTCGGGCGCAAGAGAGCGCAGCGTTTGGAGCAGCAGTTGCGGATAGTGGTCGATGGGACGCACTCCGTAGCTGTTGAAGAGTTGTGGAAAGGTGCGCTTCATCACCTTGCGGTTGGTCAGCATGTAACTGACGCCCGATGGCACGCGCAGGTTGTCTTCGAGCACGACGAACTCGCCATTGTTCAAACGCAGCAGGTCACTGCCGACGACGCCGATGTACACATTGCGCGGCACCTGCAATCCACGCATCTGGCGGCGGTAGTGTTTGCAACTGTAAATGAGCTCGCGCGGAATGATCTTGTCGTTGAGAATTTTGGCATCGGAATAAATATCGCGCAGAAAAAGATTGAGCGCCGTAATGCGTTGGGTGAGCCCGCGCTCGATGCGTTCCCATTCTGTGGCAGTGATAAGCCGCGGCAGCATGTCGTAAGGGAAGATGCGCTCGGTGCCTTCGTTGCGTCCATAGACGGTGAAGGTGATGCCCTGGGTGAGGAACGAGAGATCGGCGGCCTGCTTGTGGCGTTGCAACTCAGACTCGGGCAGCCGTGCCAGCGTTTGGGCAAGCGCGCGGTAGTGGTCGCGCACGTCGCCATTCTCGCTGCGCATCTCATCAAAAGCATCATCCAGCGGATACTCGCCGAAGATCGATTTGAGCTCTGCCGGTGTGTTTATAGCCATTATCTTCCCGAAAAAATGTGCGCACAGACGTATGCAGGCTTTCGCGCACTTCGCACGGCCCGTTTCAATGCTTATATCAGGCTACGCATAAGGGAGTTGTCAAGGAGCACTGTAGAGCTGCATAACCATCACAAAACAAAAGGCCGGCTGGAAGGGCGGCGAGCGGCTTTCTGGCAGATTTGGGTCGAGTCGCTAGAGTCACTGGCAACATATGAAATACAGAATAGAAATGCTGATTTAGCGGCATATTGCGTGAATAAACCGGTTATAAAACCGGTATTAATTACTAATGCAAAACCGGTTTATTTAGTGTCAATTCTCTCCGTCAGGGTGTATTATGGTCGGGTAATTTCAAGGGGTTTGTTGTGCCACGTAAACCTAAGAATTCAAACCCGCCTGCGCTCACTGAGATGCCTACCAACCGGCCCGTTAGCCTGAAGGATCTTGCAGCTTATTTAGGACTCTCGCGTTCCACTGTTTCGCTTGTATTGAACAATTCCCCTGTCGCTCAGGGGCTGGCGCCACAGACGCGCGAACGTATCGTGCTCGCAGCAAAGAAGATGGGCTATCGCCCCAATTATTTCGCGCGCATGCTCAACAACAAGCGCAGTTTCATGGTCGGCATCATGAGCCCGGATCTTTGCGAGGGATATGACTCGGAGATCTTGAACGGCATTGAGCTCACACTGAACGATAAAGATTACCTCTACTTTGTCTCAAGCCATCACTGGAATACCGAACGCATCAAAAAGCGCATCGACGAGTTCACCGCGCGCGGCGCTGAAGGTTTCATCCTTATCAACACGCCGACCGAGCGCAACAACCATCTGCCCATTGTCTCCATTGGTCCTTCCGGAACTGATGCATCATTCACACGCATCCTCGTTGACAACCGACACGGTGTTCGGCTTTCGCTGGAGCATCTTGCCTCGCTGGGTCATAAGAAGGTTGCGTTTTTCCGCGGCCACCAGAACTCGAGCGACACCGCTTCACGCTGGGATGCAACGATGGAGCTTGCGCCGCAGTTCGGCATTGAGCTGGACCCCGACCTGTTGATCCAACTGGAGCGTGTGGACAACGGTCTCAATCCAGTGCAGGAAGGTTACCTGGCCTGCGAGAATCTGCTTGCAAAGAACAAGAAGTTCACGGCGCTGATGGCCTTCAACGATATGACAGCTATCGGCGCCATCCGCTGCCTGCGTGATCATAATTATGTGATCCCGACGCAGGTTTCAGTGGTTGGATTTGATGATGTGCTGGCGGCCAGTATGATCGAGCCAACATTGACGACGATTCGTCAGCCGCTCGCGAGCATGGGCAAGTTGGCTGCGACCAGGATCATGGAGCTGATCCAGAATCCGGAAAAAGAGCCGGAGCAGATTGAGATAAAGCCGGAGCTTATCATTCGCAAGTCGACGGCGACTGCACCTGTAATTAGTTAGTTTGAAACATGGATGTGCGAGCTCAGCTCCACTTACCAGTGCCTTCCACTATCGTGATGTAGCGGTTGATGGGTAGGTTAGTGAAGCGCTCCACAACGCCGGATGGCTGCGGCCACAAAATTTCCAACGAGTCGAGCTTCGCGCGTTGGCCGATGCCGAGGACCATGCGCGGGTCATGCGCGGAGAGAAAACTTCCGCCGCCGACCTTGAAACGCACCCGTTTCAAATCATCTGATTGATAGGTGACGCGCGCGCCGACCGCATCAGGGTTGCACTTTTTGCCGACGAGCTTGATGCCGAGCCAGTTGTTCAGGCGGCCGACGTTGTTGCGCAAGAGAACCGGCGCTTCGTTGTTGTTCAGTACCAGCAGGTCGATGCCGCCATCATTATTGAAGTCGCCTGAGGCAAGACCGCGCGCTGGGAATTTTTTCTGAAAGACAGGCCCGCTAGCCAAACTGACGTCATGATATTTGCCGCCTTCATTGCGGAAGAGCAGATAAGGCTGCCGCCATTGAATTGAATTCGACGCCTGGTCGAAGAGATCGTCCGGAAAGCCGCTAACGGCGAAGAGGTCCAGGTCACCGTCATTGTCATAATCGATGAACTTCATTCCCCAGCCGCTCATCCAACGCGTGCTCATCCCCATTCCGCTGGCGATGGAGAGATCGTCAAAGGTTCCGTCACCGTTGTTGTGGTAGAGCGAGAAGAATTCTTCGTCGATGTTGCCGAGGAAGATGTCGACAAGCCCGTCGTTGTCGTAATCGGCAGCATCCACGCCCATGCCGGAGCGCGCCCGTCCGTCAGCCGAATACGCAACATCGGCGGCGAGACCCGTCTCTTCAAAATGATCGCCCTTGTTGATGAAGAGGCAATTGGGCACGGTGTCGTTGGCGACAAACAGATCCATGCGTCCATCGTTGTTGAAGTCGGCCGCAACCACGCCCCATGACTTGCCCGGATGCTGCGCGATGCCGAGCTTGTGGCTGACGTCTGTGAATGTACCGTCGCCGTTGTTGTGGAAGAGCCAGCTGGGCTCGGCGTTGAATATCTTTGGAATGCAGTAGTGGCGGATGCCTTTCTCGTCCTTGCTGCAACCGTGGTTCATGTCGAACTCGGCGAACTGGCAGACGAAGAGGTCGAGCCGACCGTCGTTGTCGTAGTCGAACCAGACGGCGCTGGTGGACCACCCGGCCGCTGCAACGCCGGCATGGTCGGTCACGTCGGTAAATGTGCCGTCGCCATTGTTGCGGTAGAGCACGTTGCGTCCGCACTGCGTGACGTAGAGGTCCGGATAGCCGTCGCCGTTGTAATCGCCGACTGCAACACCCATGCCATAAGCGGTGCCGGGGACGCCTGCTTTTTCGGTGACGTCAGTGAATGTGCCGTCGCGATTGTTTTTGTAAAGCGCATTGCGCATCGGCTTTTGCGGCTTGAAGAAATTTGCCGGGCCGCTGTTCACGAGGTAGATGTCCATCCATCCGTCGTTGTCGAAATCAAGGAATGCGCAGCCTGCGCCGCTGCTCTCGGGCAGATATTTATCCGCCGAGCGGCCTGCATTGTGGACCCAGTAGATTCCGCTTTTCTCCGGCGGCACTTCTTCAAAGACCGGCGTACTCAGCGCGTTTGCAGCGTGCATCAGTCGCGGAAGTGCGAAGGGCGCAACAGCGGAGCCCGCGAGCAGGCGAAGAAGAGCTCTTCGTGTCAGTGCGTTGAGTTGCGTAGGGCTCACCTGGGGCGGGAATCACTTTCAAGTAGATATAATTGCTGTTGACCGAGGGCACTGTCAAACCGTATGAGATTCCATCTGAACCGGTTTTCTAGATTGCATTTGCCGACCGCGGCATTTGCGGCCGGAGTTCTGTTTTTGACTGCCGCCGCTCACGCTCAGGCGGGTCAAAGCGACGCGGCCTCACTCGACCGACTCGCACAGCGGGCGGTTGAAGAAGCCGAGGCAGGCCACAACACACAGGCTATCAGCGATTTTCAAGCTGTTCTGAAGGCTCGACCCAATTGGAGAGAAGGCCGCTGGAATCTCGGCATGCTCGAGTACCAGACCGGCGATTTTGAGAATGCAGCCAAAGAGTTTCAACAGATCGTCGTCTTTGCGCCGCAGATGGGTTCTGCGTGGGCAGTGCTCGGCCTTTCAGAGTTTGAACTGCATCGCTACGACGACTCGCTCAAAGCGCTCGAAAAGGCGCATACGCTCGGAGTGAAGGATGATGAGGAGATTGCACGCGTCGCAGATTATCATCTTGTACTCGCAAGAACACGCGCCGGTGAGTTCGATGCTGCGCGTGAGCTTTTGCTTGCAGAATTTTCCGCCGCTCAGCCGAATGCGCAGATTAAAATTGCGCTCGGCCTTGCTGGGTTGAGGGCGCCGCTTGTTCCCGCGGAGCTTGACCCATCTCGCGAAGCGCTGGTGGCAACTGTTGGTGAGGCGCTGCTCGACCGCGAGCATGGCGGCGAGCGAATGACTCAACTCGGCAAAGAGCATCCGGAGATTCCGAGTCTTCACAACGACACAAAAAATGCAGCTGCCGTGATGCGGCGTTTGTTTGCGCTTGATGCTGCAAGTGCGCGCGACAGATCATGGCTCCAGGCGCAGAAAGATTATTTTTCGGGCAGAGATGTTGAGGCGGCGCAGGACTTGAAGGCATGGGTTGCAACGCATCCGGAGGATGGCACGGCCTGGGCGATGCTTGGGCTTTGCGAGTACCGTCAGAAGGATTACGCCAACGCGCTGATTCATCTTGACCGTGGAGCAACGCTCGGCCTGAAGGCGACCGAAGATGAGATTCGCGAAGGCCGCTATACGTACTCACTTTTGTTGATCCATGCAGGCCAATTCGAACGGGCGACAGAAGTACTGTTCACGATGTCGGACCAGAAAAACGAGCTTTCATCCGAGGTTGAGTATGCGCTTGGGCTTGCACTTTTGCGCCGCGCGGAGTTTCCGAGGTTTGTCTCGGTTAGCGAGGCGGAGTTCGTACACGCTGCCGGCAGAATTGCATCGCGGCTCGGCGCAAGCAAATACGACGAGGCTTTTCCGCTGTTTGATGCATTGATCGCCGCGCACCCGAGCGTGCCGTGGCTGCACTACTCTTACGGGACTGCATTGATCGCGCTTTCAGAGTTCGACAAGGCCGTAGTGCAGATGAAACTGGAAGCGGAGCTCTCACCGCAGAGCGAACTGCCACTGGTGCGCCTCGCCTCCATCGCACTACGCCGCAAGGATGCTGTGGCGGCGGCGGAGTGGGCGCGTAAAGCACTCGCGCTGCGCGCAGATTCTGCTGAAGGACATTATTTACTTGGACGAGCGCTGCTTGAGTCAGGTGACGCCGAGAGAGCAATCCACGAGCTTGAGACTGCGGTTAAACTCAGCCCGGCAAGCCCGGAGATTCACTTCAATCTTGCCAAGGCTTACACGCGCGCAAAGCGCCCGGCAGATGCCGAGCGCGAGAGGAAGTTATTCAGCGACCTCAACGAGAATGCAAAGAAGCCTTAACAATTATGGATGTTTCACCGGCGCCGGCCGCGCCTTTGCAGCGTCAACGATTCCTTTGCCTTCAAGCATGTTGTAAAACTTATCCACAGCAAGGTCTGTGAATTCTTCCTTCAGCCCCGAGGGCCATTGAATGGTGACCTTATCTATTTTTGTTGCGGCGCCGAGTCCGAAGTGAACGCGCAGATCGTTCTGCGAAAGGT
This sequence comes from uncultured Acidobacteriaceae bacterium, assembly GCA_903842845.1. GTDB lineage: Bacteria > Acidobacteriota > Terriglobia > Terriglobales > Acidobacteriaceae > CAIMNN01. Next base: position 8,521 of record CAIMNN010000041.1, read on the forward strand.
AGCTGCCTCCACTTAGAATCTGGCTGGTCTGAGTCATGCCGCCGGCTGTCAGCGTAACGCGCGCATTGAGAGCGAGGCGGTTGCTCTTGGTTCCATCGAGCTCAAAGCTCACCCAATGCCGGCCGGGGATTCCGCGATTGCGCAATAGTATCGGCGCGCCATCAAGATCTTCGACAACAACGTCCATGTTGCCGTCGTTGAAGAGATCACCCACCGCGAGTCCGCGCGACACTCCTCTGACGGTGAGCGCCGGGCCCGCCTGGTCGCTTGCATCGCAAAAGCTTCCATCGCCACTGTTCATGTGCAGCAGCATTGGCTGACGGTATCCACCGCCGGAGGGTAGCGTGTCTACCTGCGGATAGACGTGCCCGGTTCCGATGATGAGGTCAAGCCAGCCGTCATTGTCTAGGTCAACAAATGCATCGCCCCACTTCACCCACGGCAATGAAGGCAGCGCGACACCAGCCTTGAAGGATGACTCCTTGAAGTTCCACTCGCCGTCATTGCGATAGAGAAGATCGTTCTCGTCGGTGAAGTTGGTGACAAAGAGCGACGGACGGCCTGTGTGGTTGTAATCGCCGATGGCAAGCCCCATTGAGGCCTGCTCCGAACCATCTTCACTCACTGCCGTGCCAGATTGCAGACCGATGTCCTCGAACTTTCCATTGCCGAGGTTTTGATAGAGATA
>CAIMNN010000042.1 GCA_903842845.1 uncultured Acidobacteriaceae bacterium
GACTGCGCATCTGCTTCTCCAGTTGGCGCCGAGTCTCTATAGGCAATGCAATCGCTGAAGCAACACGCATCTCGGGGTTTCCTCATCTTATGAGATGACCCCGATTCTTAAAAGACTCTATTTATGACGGACACCACTAGGTCCGATGCGAACTTTGATGTTTGTAAGTCAACAGGTAGGTAAGGCGAAATAGTAACCTGCAATTCCTTAGCACGGTAGAATGGAGACAGATGCGCAAATTCAGGTTCAACCACTGGACTCCGCGGTACGTTTACCACCGGGTCCTCCTGATGATCTACGAAAAGCAGCACGGCGATCATCCCTGGCTCACTCGAGATTCCATCGCGATTCTTTCCTCGTTGCTTTCTCCGGAAGACTCCGGGCTTGAACTGGGTTCGGGCAGAAGTACACTCTGGCTCGCGCATCGGGTTGGTCACTTGATCAGCGCCGAGCACCATGGCCCTTGGCACGAGCGGGTATCGCGGATGATGCAAGACCAGCACGTCAGCAACGTCGAATACAGCAGGGTAGAATTGGGAAAGCCCTACGTCGATTTCGTCAGGGCGCAGACTGACCGTTCGTTCGACTTCATTCTTGTGGACGGCCCTGAGCGGGATCAGTGCGCGGTCGCGTGTGTCTCAAAGCTGAAGCCAGGCGGAATTCTCATAGTTGACAACGTAAACTTGTATCTGCCCCATGACACAAAGTCTCCCTTTTCACGTGGCGAAGGAAATACTGCGGCCACCCCCATCTGGGCGGAGTTTGCAGAGTTGGTCCGCAAATGGCGGTTCATTTGGACCAGCAACGGCGTCACGGACACGGCAATCTGGATAAAGCCGCTCTAATGCATGGCGGCTAGGCAGCCGCGCATCCCCTGACTGTGAGAATCCAAATCCGCGGAAAGACAAACACTATGCTCAAGTATCCCGTCTATCAGCCGTCGTTGACAGGCAACGAAAAGAGATATGTAAACGAATGTCTCGATTCGACCTGGATATCCTCGAAAGGTAAATTCATTGCCGAATTCGAGGGCAGCTTCAAGTCTTACATCGGCGCGCGCCACGCCGCGACCGTTGCCAACGGCACAGTCGCCATTCACCTGGCGCTTCTAGCGCTGGGCATTGGGCCGGAAGCGGAAGTGATTGTGCCGACCCTGACATACATCGCATCAGTGAACGCGATCGCGTACACTGGGGCCACGCCGGTGTTTTGCGACTCGCTCCAGAGCACCTGGCAGATGGATCCCGACGATGTCCGCCGGAAAATAACTCCCCGCACACGGGCTATTTTAGCCGTCCATCTATATGGCCATCCGTGCGAGATGGACGATCTGATGAAGATTGCCCATGAGCACAATCTGTTCCTGGTGGAGGATTGCGCGGAGGCCTTTGGCTCTCTCTACAAGGGCCGCCATGTCGGCACGTTCGGCGACATCGGCACCTTCAGTTTCTTCGGGAACAAGACCATCACGACCGGGGAAGGCGGCATGGTAGTCACAGGCGATGAAACCCTGCATGATCGCATGACGCATTTCAAAGGGCAGGGTTTGGCGAAGTATCGTGAGTATTGGCACGACGTAATCGGCTACAACTATCGCATGACAAATATCTGCGCCGCTATCGGACTGGCTCAATTGGAGCAGGCCGACAGCTTTGTGGCGAAGAAACGACAGGTCGCAGAGTGGTATAAGCGAGAGCTTCAAGGATCCCCGGTCACCCTGCAAAACGAGGTTGGCGATGTGCGACATTCTTATTGGATGGTATCGATACTGGTTCCGGAGGCAAGCGACAGAGATCCCTTGCAAAGCGCTCTGCGGGAAAGAGGAATTGAGACCCGTCCCCTGTTCTATCCCGTGCATAGCATGCCGATGTATTCCTCAGGCTTTCAGCGCCATCCGGTAGCGGAAAGCCTTGGCTGGCGGGGGATCAATTTGCCGAGCTATCCGGGGCTTGAGGAGTCATCGGTAAAAGAAATATGTGCCGTAATCAAAGCCTACTTCAATCCAGTTGTCGACAGTGCAATTGAAGAGAGGAGAACAGATCAGTGACAGATTCGGTGCGACCAAGTTCTGCTCCACGCGTCGCCATTTTGCACGATTTCCTTGCCGGTGGGGCAGGAGGAACCGATTTACTGTGCTTTCTCATCAATTCACTCACTTCCGTGTCCCCCGGAACAAGCTGGAGCATCCTCCTTCCGTCGAATGGCGTTGCGCACTCCTTTGCTGCGCAGGCCAAACGTGGGATTAAGGCGCTGGCCGGGATGACAACATACCCCGGGACTTCCGACGGTGAGTTGATGAACACTATAACAAGTTCAGGGTCTCGGGTGGATATTATCGACTATCGCGATACAGCCGCAGGTCTAGCGAGCGCTATGCGCCAATGCCGCGCTGAAGTATTATTCCTCTGTCGCAGGTCGCTCGGGCGCTCTTTTCCGTTTCCCTGGATTGGCTACATTGCCGACTTGCAGCACAAGCGGATGCCGAGCTGGTTCAAGGGGGTGGAGCGTTGGAATCGGGACAGAGTGCTTTCCAAAATACTCGCTGATGCCCCGGCGGTGGTAGTGAATGCAGCTGCCGTTGTCCGGGACATCGAGGAGTTCTATCCCAACCACAGAGCCAGTCTTTTTGCGTTGCCTTTTTGCCCCCCGGCGAACCTCAAACGGTTTTCAAATGCTTCCGATCCAGAGGTGCGCACTGCCCATCATTTGCCGGCGAGCTACTTTATGATTTCCAATCAATTTTGGATCCACAAGTCCCACGAAACTGCGTTTATGGCACTTCGGCTGGTTCGGGA
>CAIMNN010000043.1 GCA_903842845.1 uncultured Acidobacteriaceae bacterium
GCTCATTTTGCGGCAGATTGGCCTTCATCGCGAAAGCGGTCTGGGGAAGGGTCAGCGTCGCTTTCAACTCGGTAGGTGCAGACATTCTTTCTCCAATTTCGAGGAAACAGAAAAATTGCGTACTTATCTACAGTGTAAACCGCCTGAAGGGTGATTTTTTAGGTAACCCGCAATGGCTTTCCGCGTCTAAAAGGGTATGATGAATTAGTCGAGCCAGTGTACGTACAGAATTGAGATTCTAGTCGGGCTCAGAGCCGATAAGATTTGCATTAGGCCTGAGAAATGCCCCCAGCGAGAGCGGGCAACCGGCACAATACGAGGACATGAGCACAGAATCTTTAACACCACCGGAGTTAGTCAGCTCCGATAAGCCCACTGCTGATGAAAGCGGCATCGTGGGTCATGAGCTCGACAATCTTCTGGGCCGAGGCTTTGAAGAGAAATCGGTCTTCGTGGACCTGTGGGAGAATCTGCACGACCTTTTCTTTCCTCCGCATCTGCCACCTCTAGAACTGACCTCAACGCCGATTCCGGTTCGCGACCCGATGAAGGAGAAACGCGGACCGCTCTCGCTCGTTCTCTCCACGGTCTTCAACATCAGCCTCATTGTTTTGCTCTATTATGTCGGACAAAGATTCATTACGCCTCCGGCAGTTGTGAGCATGACGGCGATTGATCTGAGCGCCGACGATGTCTTCACAAAGAAGAATAAGAACCTACTTGGTGGCGGCGGTGGCGGCGGTGAGCATAGCAAGATCGAAGCGGAAAAGGGCAAGACGCCCAAGCCGGATCTCAAGCCGCTTGCGCCACCAGAGCAGCCGAAGATAGACCCGACGCTTGCAGTACCGGAAAATGTTCTCGTCCAGCCTGATATCAAACTGCCGGACAACCCGAGCCTGGCGAATATCGGCGTGAAGAACTCCGCGAATGTGACACTGGCCTCAGCGGGTACAGGTGGTCCGGCCGGTTTGGGTTCAGGGCACGGCAATGGAGATGGTCCGGGCAGCGGTTCAGGTTATGGGCCTGGCTCAGGCGGTAACTATGGGGGCGGAGTTTATTCCATCGGCGGCGATGTAACCGCGCCTAAAGTCATCAGCTCGGTTGACCCCGATTTCACGGATGAGGCACGTCGCGCCAAGTATCAGGGTATTGTGACAGTCGGCCTTATCGTTGATGCGCAGGGCAATCCGCAGAACGTTCACGTCATCCGCGCAATAGGTTACGGCCTGGATGAAAAAGCAGTTGAAGCAGTGCGGCAGTACAAGTTCAAGCCAGCCATCAAACAAGGCAAGGGGCCGGTGCCGGTGCAACTTGCCATTAACGTCAACTTCCGCATCTACTAACGCAATTTTTTGGTTCGATAAGCAAAGCCTCCGGAGTTCCGGAGGCTTTGTTGTTGATGCAATCAGCGTTCAACGTCAATGGTCCCGGCGAGATTTACATACGCTGTATATTGCTGATCTTCAATACCAATAAAAGGTAGAAGCGTCATTGGACCATTTGCTGAAGCAACCTGCCATGCATCCCTGCCGGGCAATTGCTTAAAGTCGAGGCTCATCTTATGAAAGATGGTTGGAGCGCCCTTGTCAGTAATTGCGAATAGCGCAAGTGGCCCACGCATGAGTGCGACAGTATCTGGATGCTCGGCGTCGATAGGCTCGTGACTGTGCAGCATCGGCAGATTGAGAACTATTTTGTCGCCATCTTTCCAGCGGCGGTCGATTGTGGCGAATCCATTCCTGATCTGCATCGGGACCGATGAGCCGTTGACGCTGAGTGTCAGTTCCTCGCCAGTTTTAAGTGATTGTGCTTTGGTCGCCCATTCAGGAATGCGGAATTTGATCGGGAAGCTCGCCGTCTTTGATGCGCGCAGTGCAAATTCTATGCGGCCTTCGATGGGGTAGTTGCTGGTTTGCGTCAGCGTGAGTGCAGCTCCATCTGCATGAGTCCATCGCACGGTTGATGGCAGGTAAAGGTTGACGAAGAGTTCGCGGTCGTTGTGGAAGTAGCACAGGATGCGGTAATCGGCGGCGACGAGCGGCAACGTGCCGGCGCAGCATGGCCATGCGTCATGGAAGTAGACCTTGCTCGCGTTGAAGTTGTAATCGGAATAATAGAAGCTGCGGCCATCGGGCATAAGTGGCTTTGCGCCGAGCACGGTGTTGTAAAGCACGCGCTCCATGCTGTCGCCGTAGCGACCGTCACGCGTGACCTGGAGCAGCTTGCGCGTGAGCTTGAAGTGCGCGTAACTGCCGCACGGAGTTTCAAAGCCAGAGTGGGTATCGCTTAGGCTCTTGTAGAGCAGGCCGCTGCCGGGTGAGATGAATCTTTCATCCGGGCCCCAGCCGCCGGTTGCGAAGCTTTGCTCTGTGATCATGCGGAAGGCGTTGCTTGCGGCGTCGAAGTGTTTGCGGCTGCCGTCGGAGAGCCAGGCCTGCATTGCCGAACTGAGCGAATTGCAGAAGCTATACGCATGATGGTCGGCGAGCACGTTCTTATTCTCTGATAGCGGGTCGAACCACGTCTCGTTGAGCAGATACTTGCGCGCCATGCGCCGGTAACGCTCGCCCGCGCCGCGGTCGGCGGCGAGATAGAGGTTCTCGGCTATGGTGTACGACTCGTCCATAAACATGTCGTCGGTGGTCGGTTCGCCGATGCTCGCGCGCCATTTGCGTTGCGGGTCACCGCGGTCAAGCGCTTGCGGTGGCAGCCACGGCTCGGCGGCGTCGGTCATCTTGTCGAGGAGCGCGAACGCATTTATGCTTCCGAGGAATTGGTGCGCGTCGACAAGCGCCTGCACGGATTTGTCGTAGTTGTAGGCAGGGAAGCGGAAGTTCTTGAAAAATGCTGGCAGCAGCGTCGGCTCGTAGGCGACCATTATGCGCTCGACCTTTTCTTTGGTGCGCGCATCGTGAGTGATGGCGTAGCCGCGGCTCAGGGCTGAGAGCCACTGACCGAATGCTTCGCCGGGCGCAAAGCCGCCGCCGCCGCTAGGCGTTTTATCGTTGGGAATCTCGTCGTACCAGCCGCCCATCGATGGGCCTGGTGCAGGCAGGCCGGTGCGTGTGCGCATCGGCTTCAGCATCGAGTCCTCGTTCATTTCGAGGAGGACGGATTGTGTCCTCTCAAACTGTGTTTGCGCGAGACCGGGTGCGAGTGTGACTTCAGAATAGTCGAAGGCCTTCAGCGGAGCGGTCTCAAGTGTGGCTTCGGCCAGGACGTCCGTTTTTGTGCAAAGCGCGGCCGATGCGGCGGCTGCTCCTAAAAGAAATGTGCGGCGAGTGGTCATAATGCCCTCGTCGCACATTTTACCCTGCTGATGATGTGTTTGTATCGTTCTAAGCTTTGGCCGCCTTCACAGCTTCGGTGAGCGCGGGGACAACTTCAAATAGATCGCCGACGATGCCGTAGTCAGCGACTTCGAAAATCGGCGCGTCCTTGTCTTTGTTGATGGCGACGATGCAACCTGAGCCCTTCATGCCGACGAGGTGCTGGATTGCGCCGCTGATACCGACCGCAATATAGAGCTTTGGTGCTACAGTTTGGCCTGAACTGCCAACCTGGCGCTCCATCGGCAGCCACCCGTTGTCGCAGATGGGTCGTGATGCGGCAATCTCAGCGCCAAGCACTGTTGCGAGGTCCTCGACTAGCTTGAGGTTGTCCTGCTCCTTGATGCC
>CAIMNN010000044.1 GCA_903842845.1 uncultured Acidobacteriaceae bacterium
GCCTTGAAGAACGCATGTGTAATCAAATGCAACATGCCCACCGCAACGCCGCCAACCGCAAGACCCACCATCATGAAACCAAGTTGCGACACCGTCGAATAAGCAAGAATGCGTTTGATGTCGTTCTGCGCAACCGCTATCAACGCCGCAAACACCGCTGTCGCTGCGCCAACCCATGCGACCACTGTGAGTGATGTCGTCGTTCCGCCCACCGCGCCCGCGCTCATCAGCGGATAAACTCGCGCAACCAGGTAAACACCCGCAGCAACCATCGTCGCCGCGTGTATCAACGCGCTCACCGGCGTCGGACCTTCCATCGCATCTGGCAGCCAAACATGCAGCGGCAACTGTCCGCTCTTGCCCGCCGCGCCCGCGAAGATCAAAATCCCTATCGCGCCCGCCGCAGTCAATCCAAGTCCCGCAGGCTGGCTCAACAACGTCGCCAACGCGCCCGCTTCCATTGAACCTACGCCCGCGTTATAGAACAGCAACGTTCCCGTCTGCGCAAACAACCACACCATGCCCAACAGGAAAAACACATCGCCTACGCGCGTCGTCAAAAACGCTTTCTTCGCCGCAGCCGCAGCCGACGGCTTGAAGTACCAGAAGCCGATCAATAAATATGAAGTCAGTCCCACCAGCTCCCAGCAGATAAACAGCAGCAGCAGACTGTTCGCAATCACCACGCCCAGCATCGCGCCAGCAAACAGCGAGAGGAAGCAGAAGAAGCGTGTAAAGTTTTTATCGTGCGACATGTAGCCGATCGAATAAATAAAGATCAGCAATCCCACAAACGTGACCATCACCAGCATCACCGATGAAAGCGGGTCCAACACCCAACCCAGGTCAACACTCTGGTTCCCAGCTTTGAGCCATGTGAAGTTCACCACTTCGCGCACGCGCTCATGGTTCATCCAGCCCGCAACCACATGTGCAAACGCAAACAGCGAGAGCAGCAGCGACACGCCCATTGAGCCCACCGCCAGCGTCGCCGACGCCTTGCGCTTCGACTGTGGCAAAAGCGCGCTCACTGCGGCAGCCGCCATCGGCAGCACCGGTATCAGCCACAAAAGCCGCGTGATCGGCGCTGGCCCTGTTACAAAGGCTTCGCGAAACGATTCTTCGAAGGCCACCATCACCGGCTCACCCCTTCATCCTTGTCTGCTCGTCCAGGTTCACACTGCGCGTGTGCCTGTAGAGTGCTATCACCAATGCCAAACCAACCGCAGCCTCAGCTGCGGCCACCGCAATCGAGAAGATCGCAAATATCAATCCCGTCAACTGCTCGGGATGCGCGCCGAAACGCCAGAACGCTATCAAGTTCAAATTCGCCGCGTTCAACATCATCTCGATCCCAATCAACACCAGGATCGCGTTGCGCCGCGTCAACGCACCGGCAAGACCAACGGCAAACAGCAGCGCGGCCACAAACAAATATGCGGAGAGTGGTGTCATTGTGTCTCTCCTTTTTCATTCATCGCGATCACGACCGCCCCTATCAACGCCGCCGTCAATATCAACGCGACTATCTCCAGCGGCAACACATACCGCCCCACAAACGCCTGGCCGATCTCAGCAACCGTTGCGCTCGGCACTGCCGCATTTGCCGCCCCAGCCTTCGTCAACGCCGCTTGGCTCTGATTCACCGCATAACCCAACACCGCAAACACCAGCGCCGCCACGATCAATCCCCACCACGCGCCTGGCGAAAAAACAGTGTGCTGTTTCGCATTGGTCTGGTTCAACTCGCCGCTCTGCGTCATCAAGATCGCGAATAGTATCAGTATCGTCACCGCGCCAACGTAGACCATCAGCTGCGCAAATCCGGCAAACTGCGCGTCGAGCGATAGGAACAGCAGAGCCAAACCAACAAAAGCCACGGCAGCACCCAGCGCCGCATGCACCAGCCGATGCACCAGCACCGTCGCCATCGCACCGGCAATTGTTATCGCGGCCAATACCCAGAAGATCCAGCTCATCCCTTCGCTCCTTATAGTTTCCTACTCGGCATAGCGATACTAACTCGGCCCGTAGTGTCTGCTCTTCATCTCGCACAGGCTCATACCCACATAAAAAACCAGCAGGATGCCCGAACAAACCACCCAGCGAAGCCAGCCGTCGCCCAACACGCGCCACGTCGCCGTAACAAAAATATTCACCAGCGCCAGCGGCAGCATGAACTTCCATGCAAAGTTCATCAACTGGTCCTGACGAATGCGTGGCAACGTTCCGCGCACCCAGATAAAGAAGCACATCGCCGTCATCACCTTGGCAATGAACCACGCCCACGACGGAACAAACTGCAAGCTCTCAAGCGGTGCTGACCATCCGCCCCAGAAGAGCGTTGCGCCAAGCCCCGAGATTGAAAGCATTCCCACATACTCGCCCAAAAAGAACTCGGCAAACTTGAACCCCGAGTACTCGGTGAAATATCCAGCCACCAACTCCGATTCGCCCTCAGGCAGATCGAACGGCGAACGGTTCGTCTCCGCCATTGCCGCGATGATGAACAAAATAAATCCCGCAAATCCCCACGGTGTAAAGATGTACCAGTGCGGCAGACCATATGAATATTGATTCTGCGCATCGACCATCTTGTCCAACGAAAGCGAACCCGTGATCATCACGATCGGAATCGTCGACAGCATCAGTGGCACTTCATAGCTGATCATCTGCGATATCGCGCGCATCGCGCCCAGCAGCGAGTACTTGTTGTGGCTCGACCAACCCGCCATAAACACGCTCAACTCCGCCGTCGCTCCTACCGCAAAATAAAACAACAGCGCCGCATCCATGTGGACCAGCGTCATTCCACGCCCCACCGGCAGCACCGCATAACCCATGAACACAACAACCACCAGCAACACCGGCGCTACAAAGTGCAGCAGCGCGTCAGCCTTGTAAGGAACAATGTCTTCCTTGGTCAGCGACTTCACCGCATCAGCCACCGGCTGCAATATTCCAAACAGACCAACGCGGTTCGGGCCGTAACGGTTCTGCATGCGTCCCAGTCCCTTGCGCTCAAGCAACACAGCAATCGCAAACAACGCCGGGAAGACGCAGATAATTCCAATCACGCCAAGCACGATGATCACGATCGGCTGCCAGAAAGCAGGCACAAACGCCGCACACCAATGCGCAAGCCAGATAAAAAATTGGTCCATCTTCTCAACCATTGGCAACCTCCGTGGCTGGCTTCGCAGCCTTCGCCGCATCAGCCGCAGCCTTCGCCGCCGCCGCAGTGCGAGCCTTGTCAATGTCGGCCTGCAAGCGCGTATCCACTTCCATCGCCTCGGTCGGATGAATCTTGTGGTAATAATCGTTCGACTTCGCAAGCTGTTTACGGTCGTAAATAAATCCATGGAAGCGGTCCGGTGCAGTCACCTCAAAATCCACATCCATCTTGATCGCCTCAAACGGGCAAACCTCAACGCATATCTGGCAGCTCATGCAGACCGATACATCAATATCAAACCGCGTCGGATAGAACTGCGGCTTGCCCGCGGCGTCCGGCTTCTTGTCCGCGCTCTTCTGTATATAGATGCACTTCGGCGGGCACTCCTTCTCGCAGATCTGGCAGCTCACGCAGCGCAGCCCCGCTTCCCAATCCGTGCCATCGTACACAAGGAACGGGAAGACGCGCGCGTTCTCGAACGTCGGTATCCGCTCCTCCGGATACTGCACCGTCGTCAATCTCTCCCGCGAAAAGAAACCCGTGACGAAGTTCATCGCCGTCGTCCCGAGCCCCTTCAGTATCCCTTCACCTAGCACTGGGTGCCCTCCATATACAAATCCTGCTCAACGCCTCACAATACCCGTAACCATCGGAATTGCTTTCGACGTGAAGTTCACTTCCTGAAAACTGAACGCCGCCGACATCGCACCCTCCGGCACTCGCGGCGTGCCCATCGGCGTCACATCATCTGCGCCCACTGCCGACACACTCGTAACCACGCCGTTTTTAAAGGTCCACGTCAGCTCCAATGCAGGTTGACCATTCATGGACGGCGACTCTTCCACCAGCTCACAATGGCTGATCACCTCATTGCGATCAACCGACGCGCTCAACATCTGGTAAACCTGGCTGGGTGCAAAGTGCGCTGCCAAAAGGTAAGGGCCGTGCTTGCCGCCCGTCTGTACCGTGCCACCGCCGCTCACGCCAGTTGAAAACGATGTCAGTATGAGTGACATGCGTCCCTGCATCGTCATCTCGCACGTCAATGTATAGGTCGCTCCAACTGCCTGCGCGCGCACGCCCGCAAACAGCATCACCACAACCAGCACCGCAAATATGCTCAACCTATTCCGCATTATCGAACTCCATCATTCAGCCTTGGTCCCTTGGTCCCTTGGTCTCTTTGTCCCTCGGTCCCTGCCTCACCGATCCACTTCTCCCAGCACAATGTCCACACTGCCAAACGTCAAAATCACATCCTGAATCGTCGACCCCAAACACATGTCCTCAAGGATCGTCAGGTTTATCAAGCTCGGCGGACGAACGCGATAACGGTACGGCGTTCCCGACCCATCGCTTATCAGATAAAAACCCAACTCGCCCTTCGGCGCTTCAATGCGTCCGTATGCCTCGCCTGCCTTCGGGCGGAAGCCGCGGCTCTTCGTCTTTGGGTCCTGTATCGGCCCACCCGGAACCTCGCGTATCGCCTGCTCCAGTATCTTCACGCTCTCGCGCATCTCAAGCAAACGGATCATGAACCGGTCAAAGATATCTCCATGCTCGCCCAGTGGAACCCTGAAGCTGAACCGGTCATAGATGCTGTACGGAGCAGCCTTGCGAATGTCGTAGTTCACGCCCGACGCACGCAGCATCGGCCCGGTCACGCTCGCATTCACCGCCAGCTTCGCCGGCAATACGCCCTTCCCCTGCGTGCGCGCCATCAAAATTTCATTAGCGCTCAGGAACGTGTCAAACTCGTCGACGAACGGAGCAAGCCCTTCGATCACCTTCCGCGTCTTCTTCAACCACGCATCCGTCGGGTCAACGCGGCAGCCACCGAAGCGCATGTAATTGCACATCATGCGCGCGCCCGTCAGCTCTTCAAACAGATCAAGAATTTTCTCGCGCTCGCGAAAGGCGTACATCAGCGGCGTTCCGCTCGCGCCCATCTCCTGCACTAAAAATCCTATCGACGACGCATGATTCTGAAAGCGCGTCAGCTCGCCCAATATCACGCGCAGATACTCCGCGCGCTCAGGCACTTCAATACCCGACAGCGTCTCAACCGCTATCGCATAAGCCCAATTGTTCGTCAGCGGGCAGATATAATCCAGCCGGTCCGTGTACGGCATCATCGCCAGGTAGCTCACCGTCTCGGCAATCTTCTCGTGGTTGCGGTGCAAATAACCGAACACCGGCTTCAGCTTGATAACCTTCTCGCCGTCCAGCACCACGTCCATCCGAAACACGCCATGCGTCGAAGGATGGTGTGGCCCCATTGAAAGCTCTATCAGGTCAGCCTCGCCACTCGGCGGAATCACCGGCGGCCGGTTCCAATCCTCAAGCTGCGTACCCGCATATTGCTTGTCATTCATCTCCATCATTACGCTGCACCTCCTTCATTGGAGTTTGCAGCGGCCAACTTCGCACGATGTTCCTCGGCGCGCTTCATCACCTCGTCATGCGGCGTCGGCTCATACTCAAAATCGTCCGGCTCAACGTAATCCCTGCGCATCGGATGGTCCTTGAAACTATCCCACATCATTATTCGCCGCAGGTCCGGATGCCCCGTGAATACCACGCCATACAGGTCAAAAACCTCGCGCTCCTGGTACTCCGCTCCGCGCCACACCGGCGTCAACGACGGCAGTTCAACCTGGTCGCTCCTGTTCACCGTGCGCATCTTCAGCACCACAGGCCCGGTCCGCTTCTCCATCGAATACAGGTGGTACACAACCTCAAGGCAGCCCGGTATCTTGCGCTTTACCGTCTCCTCAACCTCGGTCTCCGCACCATCCACAACCTTCTTCACCTTGACCTTCTCGGTCACTTCCTTCTCAGGCCAGTCGACGCCGGTCACATTCGACAGATAATCGAGCTTCAACTCCGAATCGCGCAAAAACTTCGCTACCGCAATCGCCACATCCGGCTGCACTCTAAGCCAGTGCTGTCCGCATACGCTCGTGTTCTGCTCAACCGCAACGCCACCCGCCGCCGCTGGAACCGCCTTCACTATCAGCTCGCGAATCTCTTCCGTCGTCATCATCCGCGGCCTTCTTCTTTCTCATCGCTCTTTGTGTTGTTCAGCACCGGCAGATGATACGTCTTCGGATTCACCGTCGGCACCAGGTCATGCTCAGCCTGGTCCGGAACCGGATAAATGCTCGGCCCATCCTTATCTAAGTGCGCCGGGCGTCCCTCACCCGTCAGCCGCTGACCGGCTATCTTCTTTTGCAGCTCCATCAATCCATGCAGCAGCGCTTCAGGCCGCGGTGGGCAACCGGCAATATGCACGTCCACAGGAATGTAGCGGTCAATCCCCTTCAAAACGTTGTAGCCCTGCTTGAACGGCCCGCCGCTTATCGCGCACGCGCCCATCGTTATCACGTACTTCGGCTCGGCCATCTGGTTGTAAAGCCGAACCACCTGCGGAGCCATCTTCTTCGTCACCGTGCCGCTGATGATCATCATGTCCGCTTGCCGCGGGCTAGGCCGGAAAACCTCGGCGCCAAAGCGCGCCAAATCATAGCGGGCCATCGTCGTCGCTATCATCTCGATCGCGCAGCACGCCAACCCGAACTGCATCGGCCAGATCGATCCCTTGCGGCCCCAGTTGTAGAGCTCTTGCAAGCTCGTCACTACTATCCCCTGCTTGCCCAACTCGGATTTCAATTTCTCGTCAACCACGCTCACTCCGAATTCAGTTCCCCGTTACCAGTTCTCAGCTTGCCGTCTTAGTCTTTTAGTCCCCAGTACTGCTCGTTCTACCACGCTCTCTACTGGCTAGGCCCTAGACCCTAGACGCTGTACTTTAACTCCAATTCAACACACCCTTGGCCCACGCCCACGCCAGTCCTTCCACCAGCAGCAGCACAAACACAAGCATCGCCATACACGCCGCCACGCCCAGTCCTGTAAACGAGACCGCAAACGGCAGCAGGAAGATCGCTTCCACGTCAAAGATCAGAAAAAGTATGGCGTAAAGGTAGTACGCAGGGCGGAACTGCACCCACGCGTCGCCCTTCGATTCAAGCCCGCACTCGTAGATCGCGTTCTTGATCGCATTGCGTTTTTGTGGTGAGTAGATGCGTGCCCAGAGCCAGGCCAACCCCAATGGGGCCAACCCAAATCCCAGAGCCGCAAAAAAAAGTACTGCCAGTGCAAAATAAGGACTCGTAGCCATCTCTTTAATCCCAAGGTACCAGTTTTGATGCTGCTTTGGCTAAGGGGCCAGTGCTCAAATCAGCCCAATTATCCACGTTGCACTCCGCACATCCCAATACGCGGAACCTTATGCAAGATAGGCATCCATCGACTCCATCGTCGGTGACGACGCACACACATTTTTGATGAAATCAAAGCTCACCAACCTACTCCCGTTCCCCTACCCAGCCCTTTTCATCCTGCGCAAATCAATTCCAAAATCAACCTAACGATTGAAGACACCACCACACCCGCCTTCTGTAAGCTGATTCTGAGGTCAACCCCTGCAATTCAGCTCCATCCGGTTGCCAAATATCAGCAAGCTCTTCCCCGGGAGTCGTTCCATGTCCAGCTTCTCTGCTCGCCGCCTGCTCCAGCTCACGGTATTTCTTGCCGCTATCACTATTACTATTGCCACTTTGGCCTCCCTCGCCCACGTCCGCGCGGCAAAAGGCACCGGCGCCTCGGACCCGGTTGCATCGGACTCAACTCCCTCATCCACTCCCGCCCCTGCTCCACCCACCTCAGCCTTCCATAACTCCATCGTCGGCCGCTACAACTACGCCTTCGGAAAAGACACTCCCTTCCTCCCCTCAAACGCCACCACCGCCAACGGCCAGTTCTACGACCCCAAATCCTTCTATACCGCCCAGTACTGCGGACACTGCCACAAAGAGAGCCTCCACCAGTGGCGTCAGTCCGTCCACTCCAACTCCTTCCGTTCCCCCTGGTATCTCAAGAACGTCAACCTTCTTATCTCCGACAAGGGGGTACAGTACTCCCGCCATTGCGAGGGTTGCCACAATCCTGTTGCACTTTTCTCCGGTGACCTCTCCCAAGGCATGCCTAAAAAGCGTCCCTTCGAGGATGAAGGCGTCACCTGCTCCACATGCCACTCCATCACCAGCGTCAACCCCACAGGTACCGGCAGTTACGTCATGGGCACGCCCGCCGTCCTCGTCGATGACAAAGGCCAGCCCATCACCCGCCCCGTCACTGACGCCGAAATCCTCGCCCATCTCGACCGCCACTCCAAAGCCGTCATGCGCCCCTTCTATCGGACCAGCGACTTCTGCGCCGGTTGCCACAAGGCCGCAATCCCGCGCATGCTCAACGACTACAAGTGGCTCCGCGCCTTCACCGTCTACGACGAGTGGCAGGCCGCCAGCTTCACCAAGCAGTCCCCCCTCCCCTTCTATCGCAAAGACTCCGTCTCCTCCTGCCAAACCTGCCACATGCAGCGCGAGGGCATCACCGAAGACTCACCCGACCCCGGCGCTAAGCTCGACGAAAAAACCAATCAATCCACGCTCGCCAGCCACCGCTGGCTCGGCGGCAACTCGCTCGTCCCCGCCTACTTCAACTACCCCGAGCAGGCTGAAAAGCTCAAGACCTTCCTCCAAAAAGGCTTCGACGGCAAAGGCGTTCTCAACGTCGACATCTTCGCCCTTGAAGTTGATAAGGACGCAACCCACTCCTCCGCCGACACCAACGACCTCATTGCACCTCTCGGCCGCGTCCCCTTCAACCTCCACGCCGGACAAACCCTCGTCGCTGACGTCCTCGTCCAGAACAAAGGCATCGCGCACACCTTCGTCCCCGAGCAGCGCGACTTCTACGAAGCCTGGGTCGACTTCACCGTCAAGGACGCATCCGGCAAAATCCTCGTTGAAAGCGGCTTCATCAAGCCCAACGGCGACCTCGACCCCTCCGCGCACTCCTTCACCAACCGCATCATCAACGCCAAGGGCGAGTACAACGACCTCCACCAGATCTGGCGCAATCGCGTCCTCGCCTACAACAACGCCCTCCAATCCGGCCGCTCTCAGCTCGCGCGTTATCGCTTCCGCATTCCCAAGGACCTCAACAGCGACCTCACCATCACCGCCACAGTCAAGTACCGCCGCTTTGACCAGCACTTCATCGACTACGCCATGGAGAAGGAACACTACCCCATGCCCGTCATCGACGTCGCCTCCTCTTCACGCACCCTCCACATCGGCGACAATCAGCCCATCGATCCCGCATCCGCTGAAAACCCGGTAGGTGAAAATCCCACATGGATGCGCTGGAACAACTACGGCATCGCCCTCCTCGACGCGCAGCAATATCAATCCTCCGTCGCCGCATTCACTCAGGTCGCCAAGCTTCGCCCCGACTACGCCGACGCCTACACCAACATTGCCCTCGTCGACGTTCTCTGGGAAAAATACGACGACGCCAAGCCCAACGTCGCCAAAGCCCTCTCGCTTCTCCCCGGTGACCCGCGCGCCCTATACTACCGCGCACTCGTTGAGCGCAACGCCGGCTCCGTCGACGACGCCATCTCCGACCTCTCCGCCATCCTCGTCAAATATCCCCGCTCCAAAGACGCGCTCCGCGAGCTCGGCTTCAGCTACTACCAGCAGCACAACTACCCCAAGGCCCGCGACAACTACGAGCAGCTCCAGAAGATCGACCCCGACGATCTCTCCGCTCACTACATCCTCGCCATCCTCTACCGCCGCCTCGGCGACAAGCAGAAGGCCGCCATCGAGAGCGCAAAATTCGCTGACCAAAAGGACGACCCCACTGCCAGCGTCTACGCCCTCCAGTTCCTCCGCAAACACACCGAAGTCGCAAAGGAATCCGTTCCCTGGCACGCACACGACCTCACCGGCGACCCCGAAAAAACCCTCGACAAGATCGACTACAAATACATCCCCGGCGCGGGTCTCTAATCTTCCCCCTATGCCCTGGTCTCCATCAACGGACTGGGGCAGTTTTTTTGCGCTGAGGCATTCGCTTGCAGTTCAGTTATCGACTAGTTTGTGACTTAGCTCACTCCACTTAGTGACTGACAGCACTCAAAAATTTGCCCAGTCATAAATCTGCAATAAAATTAATATAGATAATTCTCCACCCAATTCAGGTTGTTTTGCTTGTATCTGGCGTGTGAGTTAATAACAACAATGCGATAAAAAAATAACTTGCTGTTAAATCAGTAAATAATAACCACGTACCTTACTGTAGCGTACTTTTGTTCATACCTTTTTCACTCTACACTGTCCATAATTTGTACACTCTTTCCGCCTTCGGGTTCGGAGGCGGTTTTTTTAGTCCAGCTGACCATTTGCTCACAGGAGGTGTTTATGTCGTTTTGGAAATCCATTCGTGTGTTCACACTCACCGCTGCACTCTCACTTTTGCTCCACTGCACCGCCGGTGCGCAGGTCGGCACTTGGACCTGGCAAGCCGGTAGTAACACCGGCGATGCCATCGGTAATTACACCGCACCCGGCGCTGTACCGGGTGCACGTCAAGGCGCTGCCAACTGGTCTGACGCCAACGGCAATCTCTGGCTCTTCGGCGGCCAGGACGATACCGGCTACCTCAACGATCTCTGGGAGTACACTCCCTCCACCAACACCTGGACCTTCGTCGGCGGAAGCTCTGGTCACAACCAGTCCGGCACTTACGGCACTCAGGGCTCGGCAGGCATCGCAAACATACCCGGCGCGCGGTATGAAGAAGCCTTCACCACAGACACGCAGGGTAACTTCTGGCTCTTCGGCGGTTATGGCGTCGACGCACTTGGTAACATCGGTTACCTCGGCGACCTATGGGAGTACAACGTCACCAGCGGTAAGTGGACATGGTGGGGCGGTAGCACTTCTTACAATCCCTACTCTATCTATGGCGCGCTCGGTGCTGCTTCAGCCACCTTCCAGCCCGCAGGTGCTGAATCCCCCGCCCTCTCCATTGATAACTCCGGCAATGCATGGCTCTTTGGCGGCTACACCTACTCTGGCTACACCAATGCCGTTTGGGAGCTGAATACTTCCAATCTCTACTGGGCATGGCAAAGTGGTTCGGTCACCTCGTTCTTCTTGGCCCCGGTCTACTCCGGCACACCTGATCCAGGCTCCGTCTACAACCCCAACTTCTGGACAGACGCCAGCGGCAATCTCTGGATCTTTGGTGGTACTTACCTCTCCATCCCTGACTCAAATGAAATTTGGCAGTTCAACATCTCTACTAAAACCTGGGCCCTGCAAAACTCCTCCACCTATACAAATGGTGTCGGCGTCTACGGCGTCGCTGGAACTCCAGCCGCTGCAAATATCCCCGGTGGTCGTTACGCTGCTGCAAGCGCTATGGATGCTTCAGGCAACCTCTGGCTCTTCGGCGGCATCGGTTATAACACCCTGCCCTATGACGGCTACCTCAACGAAGTGACAAGCCTCAATTCCACCTCCAACAACTGGACCTGGTGGAGCGGAAGCAACAGCGCCTACTATCTCACCGGCGTATACGGTTCTCTCGGCGTGCCCGATGCAGGCAACTATCCCGGCAGCCGTTTTGCAGGCAATCTCTGGGTCGACAGCACTGGCAACATCTGGGTCTTCGGCGGCAACGGGTTTGACTCCGCCGGAAACCTCGACAACCTCAACGACCTCTGGGAATACAACCATCATCCCTTCGCTGCAAACCCAGTCATCGCTCCGGGCTCTGAGAGCATCAACGACCCAGTCAACGTCACCATCACTGACTCCACTCCCGGCGCTACCATCTACTACACCACGGATGGCTCCACCCCCATCACCAGCCCGACAACACAAACCTACTCCGGCCAGTTCACCATCTACTCCTCGGCCACCGTCAACGCCGTCGCTGTAGCCAACAACTACGCCAACAGTTCCTACATTACCAGTGGCTACGTCGCCTGTTTCTGGCTCAGTTGAGCTTGGTGTTAACGTGCCTGTCAACCCGGAACCAACAACCCCGGTTAACGCAATACTGTAAGAAA
>CAIMNN010000045.1 GCA_903842845.1 uncultured Acidobacteriaceae bacterium
CTTGAATGTGGGCGGCATAAAGGCATTGAAGGTGGCGCCACTGAAACCGTTGTTGATGAACTGTTGGAATGAGAGCGGCTCAACCATGGCCTGTGCAAACCAGCCGGTCATTAATCCACTTGCATCGGCGGCTATTGTCAAAAGCGGCAGCATCAGTATGCAGGCCAGAATACGCGTCGAAGCGAGCAGCCGATATGGGTTGATTGCTGAAGCTTCGATGGCATCTATCTGCTCAGTAACTTTCATTGACGCCAATTCCGCGCCGATGCCCGCGCCAACGCGGCCACTTACGATCAGACCAGTAATGATCGGGCCCATGACCTGTATGACCGAATAGACCAGCGTGATCGGGAACATGGATTTAGCCCCAAAGCGGCTGAGGCTGTATCGCGCTTCAAGCGAGAGGACGACACCAATAGCAGACCCCGCCAGTACCACAAGCGGAAGCGACTTTGAGCCGACCTCATCGAGCTGCCGGAGCAGCTCACGCCATTCGTAGGGTGGTGTAACAGCTGCATGAAGCACACGCCAGAAAAATATACCCAGGTTCCCGAACCACTCAAAGAAGCCAGTAATCCTCGCCATGAAGGCTGCAAGAAGCGAGGAAGACGCAAGGGCTGGCACACGCTCTGACGGAGAGGCTTGAACTATAGTTGTTCCCGGCGTACTCACTAGTTCGGCCCTCGTACCGGCGAGCCGTGTGAGTTATTCAAATGCACACGCGAAAGCAGCGAATGGGGCCCTCTATAAAAGAATTCGAGCAATATATTTCCACCCACATAGCTCAGCAAGCTGTAATTGCCAATTCTAAAAGCGTCCTTGGCGCCGAAGCGATCCGGGTACCAGCCATAGACCGCCGTCGTTGCACCTGCATAAGGAGCGATCAGTGCAGGCACCGAGAAGACCCTGTGACCATCAATGCCGCGGCGCGCTGTCAGTGTCGACACAGCAGCATGGCTTAAACGCGGGAGAAAGCCTGAGCACTCACAACGGTAATACAGAGTATCTTCTCTAAATAACTCAGCTAACGCGTAACGGGTCGTGGTCCCAACACCGACGATGCCGAAGTCAGACCCGAAACGTTTGCTGTATCCAACAAAGCCCTGCTTCCACTCTGGCGGCGAATTGGTGAACTGGCTCATCCCAGCGGCTGTCAACGAGCCAGCGACAGGGTAGGGCCCGTATGTGTCAAATATGTAGTTCTTGATCTTCGTTCTCTCTGTCGGCTGCTGGTAGTCAATATCGATTGTCACCGGTGGAGTGGATACTTCTAATGTATTTGTGGTTTCATTTGCAATGAGCGTGGATTGCGCTCGAGCTCTGATCGACAGTGTCATCATGAGAGCTGCGAGGAAAAGCGCAACAAAGACGAGCCTAATGCTCATCTCCAAAACATCATTCACCGATCGTTCAGCAACACATGTAGAGCGCTTAAGCTGCTGATTATGCCTGGGTGCTGTTCTCATTCTTTCGTTCAACGGTTTCATGCTCAACACTCCAATTGCGATTCGGGCGCAGCAAGAAATGGGCCTTACATGAATCAGTTCGCATACTGATATTGGCAGAGTTGGTGCAACAGAAGATGGTCTGATTTGCTCGCACATATAAATTGGATAAAAATGCTTGAAACTGCGCCGATGTCAAAAAACGGCGGATTACATATATTCACAACGACAATTCTTGTACCAAAGAGCACAGATTTCATGCTTCAGTCGATGCACAATGGAGGCCGTGCCGAACCTTCCCATCGGCAAGGAGACCATTATGAACCCGAATCATCAATACACATCGATTCCAAAGAAGATCCTGTTGCCAGTTGATTTCAGCGCCTCCACCAAACCAGCCTTGCAGATGGCGGCTGACCTGGCTTTGCACTTTCATGCCGAACTCCATCTGGTTCACGTTATCCCATTTTTTCCCAATACAACTCTGCCTGATTATGTCCCTGAAGAGAAGTTTCACCAACAGGCGATGGCACATGCCGAGCATCATCTTGATAAATACAAAACCTTGTTGGTGGCAAAGGGTGTCAAGGCCACTTCAAGCGTTGAGATTGGCAACGACATTACGGGGAGCATCATGGAAGTGCTGGAGCATGAAAAGATCGACATGGTCGTGATCTCCACGCACGGTCTCTCCGGTTGGCATCCACTGGTTTTCGGCTCCATTGCTGAAAAAATATTAAAACTGGTTCAGTGCCCGGTTTTACTCCTGCACTCAACTCAGCATAAGGAAGCTGTAAAAGCGGCCTGAACGAATCCTGGCCCAGATTGTTGTCAATTCACTACAGCAGAAAAATGGATTCGACGCCAATCAACTGCGCGCGCAAACATAAACCGTCAGTTGCCAAAGACAAAGCCGTGAATGAAATCCACCAGTAATTACGGTGTATTTCATTCAGCATGCAATGGTTGAAAGCGTTTCAGTCAACCAGGATAACGTTGGCCAGCGTAGCATTTATCTGCATTCCGCGGCAGTTGTAATGGATGTAGCCGAGATCACGAAACCTGTTGAGAAAGAAGCTGATACGCGAACGCGTGGTGCCGATCATCTCCGCAAGTGTCTCCTGGCTGATCTTTGCGATAAGCGGCGTAGGCTCGGCTTCCTGGCCATAGTTGGCCATCAGCATCAATAAACGCGCCAGCCGCTTTTCGCTGGAGTTGAAGAGATGGTCGACCAGGTCAGCCACCAAGCGAATATTGCGCGAGAGCAGATAAGTGCGGAACAGATCTGCGAATTCAGGCTCGCAACTGAGCATGACTTCCATTGTTGTATTATCAATGCGAACGATGGAGCATGGTTCAAGTGTGCAAACAGACGCACTGCGAGATGTCTCACCTGCTAAAGATGTTTCTCCGAAGAAACTACCGGCCTGAAGGTGAGCGATAACGGCTTCTTTGCCGTTCGCAGAGACGACGGTGAGCTTCACCTTGCCACTCTGTAGATAGAAAACTGTATTGGCTGAGTCGCCTTGCGAATAGACGGATTCATCTGCCTTGTATTCACGCTGCGATTTTCCTGCCATAAACTTGTTCAACGGATTGTGAAGTTCACTTGCAGATGCCGACATCGGCACGGCATTTATGTGGTTCTGAACGAGTTTTAATTTGCGAGGAGCATTTTGGGAAATAGAAAACGATTGCCCCTGCGGAATTCGGATTGCTGTATTTGTCATAGGAGCGAAGCTGGAAGCCATGATTTATACCTTTCAATGCGGTCTTGAGGTTAATGCGCAAATGAATGGCTTTTTCCATTCATTGCAACGTCCATGTAATCAAGTTACGAGGAATGGAAGTGCCTGAACATCAGCGTAGACTGTTCCTTGTGTAAGTTAATCCAACGGTATTTTTGTAGGGGTTTTCCTTGCCATCAAATCAAATTGAAGCAAACAAATGCAAGTGAACACAGAGCGCTTGGGTTTAACTATGCGAAAAACGTGTAGAGGTGTTGTACCAATAATGCTTGAATTCAAAATGAGAAGGCCCCGCATAAAAATGTGCAAGCAGCGATTCCGCTTCTAAAGACTATTGGGTAATAGTGCAGAGTGCAGCATTGGCGCTGGCATCCATTATCTTTTTGATTGCGGGTACCAGTGCCTCTGAAGCGTTGTTCTTGTTCACGTATTCGGCCGCGCCGGCATTCATACAGCGCAATGCATATTGGCTCTCAGACTGCACGCTCACCATGATCACAGGCATCTGTGGGTAGGTCTGCCTGACTTCCTTAAGAACATCCATCCCACTCAGACCAGGCATATTAATATCAAGCAGTAAAATGTCGGGCTGCGAGCCGACTAAAAGCGTCAACACCTCATTCCCGGTCGAGGCCTCGGTAAAGTGAGCGCCTGAAAATGCATCTGTCAGGAGCTCTCTCAACCCACGCCGTACGTATACATGATCATCAGCTATCAAAATATTCATTGTTTACTCGCTTACTGGGTTTAAATGCCCAATATGAAGTAACTATAGTGAAGATTTAGAGGCTGCGGCATCAGCGTATACGGTGTTTTTTGTAAGTTTTTGCCGCTTGGTCTTGTAAGGGATTTCCTACAATATCAGGCTCAAATTAATCGATCAGATGATGAGTCATGGCGTAACGCGTCAGTTCGGCATTGTTCTTCATTTGCATCTTTTCCATGATCCGCGCCCGATAGCTGCTGATCGTTTTTACGCTCACGTGCAGCCTCTCGCCAATTTCAGTCAGGGGTACGCCTGCCGCGATCATCCGCATCACTTCGTGCTCCCGGTCAGAGAGCGAGTCATGCAAGGGTTTGTCATTGGATTCATCGAGATTCGCAATTAATTGCTCTGCGAGGCTTGTACTGACATA
>CAIMNN010000046.1 GCA_903842845.1 uncultured Acidobacteriaceae bacterium
CTGACCCTCATCAAGCTGGCAGCGGGTTTGTTCACCGGCTCGCTCGGCGTTCTCTCTGAGGCGGCGCACTCGGGGCTGGATTTTGCAGGCACGACGCTGACGTTCTTCTCGGTGCGGGTCGCGGACAAGCCTGCCGATGAAGAACACAGCTACGGCCACGGGAAGTTCGAGAGCGTCTCCGCCTTTGGCGAAGCGCTGCTGATGACCATCTCCTGCGGGTGGATCATTCTTGAGGCGATGCGCCGCATCATTGGTCACACATATGAACTGCGGCACTCGCTGTGGGCGGTGGGTGTTTTGTTGATCTCGCTCACCGTGGACATTTGGCGCGCGCGGCGGTTGAAGGCGGTAGCCGAGGAGACGGGCAGCGAAGCGCTGAAGGCCGACGCCTTCCACTTTGCGTCGGATATCTGGTCGACTATCGCCGTGTTGTTTGGATTGATTGCGAGTTGGGCCGGCGCGGTGTTGCATATTGGCGCGTTGAAGTATGCAGACCCGCTGGCGGCGATGGCGGTCTCCATGTTGATTCTGCGCGCGACGATGCACCTGCTGCATGAGACGCTCGGAATTTTGACGGACAAGACATCACCTGAGACGAAGCAGAAAATTTTGCGCGAACTCAAGAATGTTCCGGATGTGCTGGCGGTGGAGCGACTGCGCGTGCGCAAATCAGGCGCGTCGCATTTTGCGGACCTCACTATCGCATTGCCGCGCCGGTTCACCTTTGAGCGCAGCAACATCGTCGTTGAAGACGCGCGGAGCGCAGTACAACGCGTACTTCCGAATGCCGACGTCGTCATACACACCGTGCCGCGTGAAACCCGGACCGAAAGCATCTTTGACCGCGTGCGTGCGGTTGCGGCGCGGAACAACGTCGCGGTGCATGAGCTGAGTGTGCAGTCGTACGGCGGCGAGCTGCGCGTGGAGCAGCACATGGAGCTCGACGAAAAATTGAGCCTGCGCGAGGCGCATGATTTTGTCTGCCGCATTGAGGCGGAAATTTTGCGCGAGACGCCGGAGCTGGACGCGGTGCTGACTCACATTGAAAGCGAGCCCGCGACCATCGAGCGACCCGAAAGCACCGAGCAGGAGAAGGACCGCATTGAAAAAGTTTTAGTGCGCGCGGCTCACGAGCACAAACAGATAACCGATGTGCATGAGGTCACGGTGAGCCGCAACGGCGAGCACGTGCATGTGAGCTGCCACTGCTCGCTGCCCGACGAACTGCCGATGAGCGATGTGCACCGCGTTATCACCGAGCTTGAGGACCATTTGAAGCTCGAATGCCCGGAGGTTTACCGTGTGATGATCCATCCGGAACCGGAGTCGGACAATACGCGCTGAGTGCGCGAGAAGCGGAGAGAAAATTGCGTCGGCGTTTCATCAATTTTTTTCAGACGGCCTCGTTGATCCTGTTGCTTGTCGGCATCGCGCTGCTCTCTGCCATCACCACGATGCACTTCGCCATCCACGGCAGTGAAGTGACGGTGCCGAACCTGAAGCAGATGACTGTGGCCGACGCACGCAGCCAGGCAGCGGGAATGGGCCTGGTGCTCGACGTGGACAACCGCTACTACTCGGCCGATGTTGCGGCCGGGCATATTCTGTCGCAATCTCCCGCGCCGGGAACGGTGGTGCGTCGTGATTGGCACCTGCGAGTCGCCGAGAGCCTCGGCCCGCAAAAAGTTGAAGTGCCGGACACGATTGGTATGGACGTGCGCGTGGCGTCGATTCAACTGCGCCGCGTTGGCCTTGACGTTGGAACGCAGGCACACTTACCGATGCCCGGCATTAAAGAAGGAACGGTGATCGCGCAGGACCCGCCGGCCGGCGCGCGCGGCATTGAAAGCCCAAGCGTGAGCCTGTTGATTGCGTCAGCAAATGACGATGCGAACGACAAGATGGTGA
>CAIMNN010000047.1 GCA_903842845.1 uncultured Acidobacteriaceae bacterium
TGAAATTTAACGTTAACTCGGAACCGCTGGTGTGTCTTTTTGACGTTTTCATCAAAATGTATTGCTGCATAATTCTGCGTACGGAATCTACGTGCTCCGGAGTGAGACCCAGTTCAGCACCCAATTCCTCAGGTGTTGGTACATCACTATCAACGAAATAAGT
The DNA here is from genome assembly GCA_903842845.1 of uncultured Acidobacteriaceae bacterium. Taxonomy (GTDB): domain Bacteria; phylum Acidobacteriota; class Terriglobia; order Terriglobales; family Acidobacteriaceae; genus CAIMNN01. The sequence goes on from CAIMNN010000047.1 coordinate 164, forward strand.
AGTCGTCGCCACGATTCTATTATAGCTCAACTTTCAATTTTGCTGGTATTACAAGCTTCGGACTGGCAAAATAAATCACAATTCAATTCCCAGCTAGCCGTGCAGCCCGCCACAACGCCCCCTCCAGCGACACCGTCTCCTCAGTCCCCACCGGCATCTCCGGAGCAACAGCCTTCAGCCGGCTGAAAAAATCTTCGCGCACAAGTTTAATCTTCGCAATCACGCTGCCCGTCCACGCCACTGGAACCTCCGCCGTCAGTCCATGCTTGCGCCTCAGCTTCGAACGCACCAGCAACACGGATGTCGCCAAATCCTCCGCAGCCTGATTCAAAACCCCCAGCGCAACCTTGTCGCCAGACTCTGCCAACTCGTTGATGATCGGCGACAGCGCGGCAAAATCAGGCTGCGGCGTCCCATCGCCAATATTCACCAGCTCGTCAATCTCCGTCACGCCCCACGCCTTGCCCACAGCCTCCAAAATTCCACACGGCTCCTCGCGGTCATAGGCAGCCAGCGCCCGCCGAATCGAGTGCAATCCGATCCAATACCCAGACCCCTCATCGCCCAGCCGCGAACTCCATCCGCCTGCGCTCTCCCGCGCCCCATCGGCCGTCCGGCCAATGCAATTCGAGCCCGTCCCCGCAATCTGCAATATCCCCGCGCCGCCTTTGAAGGCCGCGTCCAGCGCAATCACCTCATCGCCAACCACCTCAACGCGCATCACGCCAAAATCCTTGAAGACCTCAATGATCCACTCCGCAACGCCGGGCATCGACGCGCTCGCCACACCCACACACACCGCAGCAATCTCCACCTTGCCGGTCTCGGCAAAAATATCTTTCAGCGCCAGCCGCAGATTCTCCTCCGCAACTTCCGCGCCCACGCGCAGCCGCTTGATCGACCCGCACTCCACATGCGCCACCACGCGACCCGCATCAGCAATCGCAACCCGCGTCTTCGTCCCACCGCCATCAATTCCCAGTACCAGGCTCACTTGCTTACTCCTTGCCGCCATCTTTCAACACACCTGAGAGCACGCTCAAACTTCCATCCGTCTTCGGCGCATTCAACCCGAGTAAGTGCGCAATCAGCGGATACACATTCACATTCTCAAACGGCCTCAGCTTCCTGCCCGCCACAATATCCGGACCAGCCGCAAAAAATGTCGCCTTCATCTCCGGCATCTTGCGCGGATCAAACCCGTGCATCCCCTCGATCGGCGGCTTGTCCTCTTTGCCCGCCGCAGGTCCGTGCATGCGCAGCGCATACGGTCCCGTCGGCACTATCACGGGGTCGCCCTCTTTTTCATTCTCGTTGTAGTGCAATCCCTTCGGCACATCCTTCAACCGGTAAACCACAAATTTATCTGACGCATCCTTCAGCCTGTTGTAGATGCGCTCCCGCTCCGCCTCGTCCTTCGCGTAGATCTGCATCCCCGCCGTCTCCACGCCCTTCAAGTCGACAAGCTGGTCAATCGTCACCCACTCGCGCTCCATCTTCACCATGCCGTGGTCGCTCACAACTATCAGATCCACTGGCAGCCCCGTCGCTTCTAGATCTGTGCGCAGCTCGCCGACCAACCCATCCATATGCCGCACCGCAGCCGTCGTCTCCTTCGCGTCCGGCCCATACTCGTGCCCCTCATGGTCAGGGTGAGAATAGTAAAGCGTAATCAAATGCGGTCTGTCAGCCTCCGGCAGCTTCAACCACGCGATGACCTGATTTATACGCGCCTCTTCATCCACCTTGTCGTCAAAGTGCA
>CAIMNN010000048.1 GCA_903842845.1 uncultured Acidobacteriaceae bacterium
ATTGCATTTATATTGCTTGCGATATGACACAACTAACTAAACGCCCACTTGGAATTACACTTCTCGCACTGATGTTTTTATGGATTGGCATTGTGAGTCCGATCAACTTCGGGTTGGAGTTCAGAATTGGCTTCAATGGCTTCGATGATTTTCAGCAATTACTACAACTTCCCTTCTCGATTGCAAAACCTGTTTTTATTATTGCGATGATTCTTGTCTGGGTGTCTTATGCGGTGTTGGGGATTGGGTTTTGGAAGCTGAAGAATTGGGCGAGAGTTGGATTTTTCTATTTTGCAATTCTTGGTACAGCCTTCGAAATATTTCTCTTTATTTTTTCTCAACAGTTGTTCTTCTTCAGGTTGGGAATGGTGATAGCAACACCGATTTTTATGGGATTGATTGCTCTGTATCTGAACAAGCAAAATATTTGTAATTCATTTCAATGAATTCGCGATCAATATTAAAAATCAACTTTCGAAGCTGAGTTGCATGCTGGACCAGAGCGGGGTGGTGGGTTTGTATTCGCTGGCGAGGTCGTAGACGAGGCGCTCGAGGACGATGCGTTTTTCAGGCGGCGAGGAGCGGAGTTCGAGGTCGGCGCGGGCGATGAGACGGAGGGCGCGTGTGAGTTCGCGGCGGTTTTTGTAGCGGCGGGCCTGGCGGATGAGGTCCTCTGCGGCGAAGGGCGGAATGCGGAAGCCCTGCCAGAGCGCCTGCCAGATGGCGCGGGAGTCGCGGACGTTTTTCTCGAGGATGACGAGCATCTGGCGGTAGGTGCGGGCGAGCATGTAGAGGTGGCCGATTGCGGCTTCGTCGCCGGCATCCGAGGAGTTGAGCAGGCCGTGGAGGAGTGCGAGCGCGCGGGCACGGTCGTGGGAGCTGATGGCGTCAGTGAGTTCGTAGAGCGAGCGCTGCTTTGCGCCGAGGACCATGGTTTCGACATCGCCGAGTGTGATGCGGCCGCGGCCGAGCGAGTAGAGGAGAAGTTTTTCGAGCTCGGATTGGATGAGCATCATGTCGGCGCCGAGAGCGTCGACGAGTTCGCGGACGGCGTCGGGGTCCATTTTGGTTTCAGCGGCGGTGGCGGTGGAGGCGACCCAACGCATGGCGTCCTCATCGCTGACGCGTGCGAGCTCGACGATGCCGCAGTGAGCCCCAAGGGTTTCCTGAATGCGCTCGAAGCGGTCCTTGTCGGTCATGTCGATGCGGCGCATGTCGGCGGGGATGCGGATGTGGTCAGCGACGAAGATGAGGAGGGCCTGCGGGTTGGGCGAGGCGAAGTAGCGCTCGAGGGCGGCGAACTCGTCTTTTTTTGCGCCGCGACCGTAAAGTTGCTTGAGGTTGCGGATAAATAGAACTTGAAAAGGCGACATCAGCGATGGGGTTTGCGCGCGGTCGAGGATGGAGAAGATGGAGGTTTGCGCGAGGTCGAGGTCGGAGAGGCAGAAGTCGCGGAGGTCGTCTGGCACGAATTGCTTGAGGATGGCTGCGCGGCAGCGCTCGTAGAGGAATATCTCGTCGCCTAAGAGGATGTAGCCGGGGCGCGGCTGGCCGGCGGCGAGCTCGGCGGTGAAGCGCAAGAGGGCGGCGAAGCCGGCGCCGGAGCGGGATGTTGGGGCGGAAGACATTCTGAACAAGGATAGCTGGGTTGGGTGGGTGAGGCCAGTGGAGAAGAATGGGGGAACCTTTGTGGAAAAGGGGGACAGGGGGAAAGGGGACAAAGGGACTTCGCCGCAGTGCGGCTAGGGACTAAGTGACTGAGGAGTGGATTGGGAGAACGGAGTGCGTTGGGATTTGTTGTGTTTTTTGGTTTGTGATTTGGCGAGTTGGCTTGCGCTTATGCGCAGTTGGCGAGTTGGCGAGTTGGCGAGTTGGCGCGGAGATTATTGAATGAATTAGAAATTGCAAAAGCAAATGCGGATTCCTCGCTACGCTCGGAATGACAGTGTTTTAGGAGAGCGAAGATGGATTTGTGTTTTTGGCGAGTTGATGCGTGCGCGATTAAAGTCCTTCGAGGAGGTCGGCTACTAGTTGGCTGGCGAAGGCGCGGCTTAGGCGTTCCATGGCGGCGGGGTTTTCGTCGACGAGGCGCGGGAGGTCAGAGGAGGATTGGAACTGCTCGCGGAAGACGTAGTTTTTGTTTTCGTAGAGGACGCGGCCGGAGCGGTCAGTGAGCGAGACGGAGGCGACGACGGTGAGGAGGTAGCTGGAGGCTTGATTGGTTTCAGCGTTGTAGGTGAGGGGGGTTGAAGCTTCTTGCAGGATGGTTCCGTGGAGGGTGAGGTCGGGGTCGTTGTTGGTGTTGGGCTGGATGTGGAGGCGGGTGCGGGTGGTTAGCTCGCGCAGGACGGCCTGGGTTAATGAAACTTCGCTATGGTAGGTGTTGGTGTGGGTCGAGAAGAGGGGGACGGCGACGGTGTGTGCGTCGGGTGGGAGATGCATGGCAGCGCCGAGGGTGTGGTATCCGCAGCCGGTGAGGGCTGAGGCGGCGAAGATGGCGATGGTTAAGAGGGCGCGGCGCATGTGAACATTCTAGCGGAGGTGGCGGGGCTAGCGGGGTTGGCGGTGCCAGAAGTCCCCGGTCCCCAAGGGCGAGGGACCGGGGGCACCCCGCATCAAATAGAATAGTGAATGTGTAGAGTAAAGTTTCTGCATCCAAATCGTATGGCGACCATCCAAATTGAAGAGAACGAACGGCACCCGGACCTGGCACTGATCGATCAGGTGCGCGGGGGCGACTTCGCGGCGTTTGATGAGCTGGTGCGGAAGTATGAGCGCAGGGTCTTCCGGATAGCGCAGCACATCACGCAGAACCACGAAGACGCCGAGGATGTGGTGCAGGACGCGTTCCTGAAGGCGTACCAGAAGCTGGACACATTCCACGGCGACTCAAAGTTTTACACGTGGCTGGTGCGAATTGCGGTGAACGAAAGCCTGATGAAGCTCAGGAAGAGGAAGACTGGGCGGACGGTTTCGATTGACGAGGATATTGAGACGGAAGAGGGGTCGGTTGCGCGGGATATTGCGGACTGGGGCCCGGACCCGGAGATGCAGTACGAGCAGAGCGAGTTGAACGAGATTCTGAAGAAGACGATCAACGGCTTGCCGGCGGGATTCAGGGTTGTTTTTGTGCTGAGAGATGTGGAAGGGCTTTCAACGGAAGAGACGGCGGAGACGCTTGGATTGAGCGTACCGGCGGTGAAGTCAAGGCTGTTAAGGGCGAGATTGCAGTTGAGAGAGAGATTGAATCGGTACTTCCGCGCCAGACGCGGAAAGCCGGAAAAGGAGGTGGCCAACAATGACGTGCAGTGAATTTTTGGAGCTGCTTGACGAAGTACTGGACAACAAGCTCGACGCTGCGGTGCGCGCGGATATGGAGAAGCATCTGTATCGCTGCACGAACTGCGAGGTTGTGTTGAACGCCACCAAGAAGACGATTGAAATTTATCGCTGCAACGAGGTCTATGAGATGCCGGATGAGCTGCGGACGAAGCTGCATGACCGGATCATGGAGAAATGCAAGAAGACGAAGATTGGTGAAGAAGCGGAAGCGGCTGAGTAGAGATTTGAGATAAAAGAAAAATCCCCCGGTTGCGGCCGGGGGATTTTTTGTGTGGAGCGATTTATTGGCAAGTGAATGTGGTGTAAATGGCTTGATGTTGAAACACGGAATAAGTACTCATAGCGACCGAGATGGAAATATCATCGCCGGCTTTAATGTCCAATGTTCCCGGGGCAACACAAGAAAGAACAGATTGGTTATTAGCCTGTAAAGTGCATTGAATTTGAGTAATCGGGCTTAAAGTGGCGAAATCCGACTTCACCAGGGCTACTGTGGCGGTGCCTTTACCCCATGGAAGCCTTGTAAGAGCTGTGAAGTTTGATGCGGTGCAGTCATATGGGGCAATTAGATCCGGGAACGGCGCAAATAAATAGCCTGCAATGCCTGAAACAACAGATGCCCCGGAAGGAGGAATTTGAAAATTGGCTGGCTGATCAGCATTAAATCCCTGAGTGTATAGCGAAGCCGACCAGACCTGGCCGCCAGTGGGACCTTGTGAGCCAGTATCACCTTTGGGGCCGGGGTCGCCTTGCGGGCCGGTGTTGCCGGTGTCGCCTTTATCACCCTTGTCGCCTTTTAGTCCGGGAGGGCCTTGTGGACCAGCTGCGCCGAGGGTGAGATCGAAGTTGGCGCTATAAAAACCGCAGTTGATTGCAAGAGTGTAAGTGCCGGGTGTGATGTTGTTGGGCAGATTGGCGGTGATACTGGTGGAGCTATTCGCTGTATACGTCAGCGCAGAGCCGGAGAGTAGGACGTGAAGTTTTGGTGAAGCACAGAAGTTTACGCCTGAGATACTAAGCTGGGTTTGTGCGCTGTTAGGAATGACGGTTGTGATGCCAGGGACCTGCGCATGGAGCAGGGATGAAAAGAGCAGAATGAGCAAAGAAAAGGGAAGTAGTTTCCTGGTCATGATTCTCCTTGAGCAGTTTGGCGTGGGAGCCGCCTTCGGTTTGCTTTGGTGATGGATGCGGTTATTGGCAGGTGAAGGTGGTCCAGAGCAAGGAGCCATCCCAGTCTTTGTAAGACGTGTAAAGGACGTAGACGGAAAGGCCAGCACCGGCGGGTATGTTGATGGTGCCAGGTGCTGTGCAAGTGACACTGCCCTTTCCATTGTTGGCATTCATGGAGCATTGGAGAGAGCCGTAAGATTTGTATGTTTCGATATCGTATGCATCCAACTGAATTGACGCAGTTGAAGTATTGACGGGATTGTATGCTTTGACCGAGAAGTTGGAGGCAGTGCAGGCGGTTGGAGCCAGCTGAATGGCTGGCGGGTAGGCGCTGGTGACGCTGGCATCGTAAAAGAAAGAGCCGGAGGGAGCAAAGGAGAAATCACCGATTCCTGTTCCATAGTCAAATCCAGTTACAAGCAAGGCAGCCGACCAGACCTGGCCACCGGTGGGGCCTTGCGGGCCGGTGTTGCCTTTTGGGCCGGGGTCGCCTTGCGGGCCGGTTGAGCCGGTGTCGCCTTTGTCGCCCTTATCGCCTTTTGGGCCGGGAGGGCCTTGTGGACCAGCTGCGCCGAGGGTGAGGTCGAAGTTGGCACTGAGGAAACCGCAACTGACAGCAAGCGTGTAGGTGCCCGGTGTGATGTTGTTGGGCAGAGTGGCGGTGATGCTGGTGGAGCTGTTCGCTGTATACGTCAGCGCAGAGCCGGAGAGTAGGACGTGAAGTTTTGGCGAAGCGCAGAAGTTGACGCCTGTGATACTAAGCTGGGTTTGTGCGCTGTTAGGAATGACGGTTGTGATGCCGGGGACCTGCGCATGGAGCAGGGATGAAAAGAGCAGTATGAGCAAAGAAAGGGGAAGTAGCTTTCTGAACATAGTTCTCCTTGGGATCTATTGCATTGAATTTTGAGTAGAGCGGGGAATGTGACTATGGTTAGTTGCATAATGACACAGTGAATGATGGGTTGGAAACCAAAAAAATAAGCGAATGAATATTTTCAATGAAAAATGAAGGCCGGAATGTTTAGTTTTCTGATATGGCAGCACGAAGGATGAGGATTTATTTGAGGCAAAAGAAAATCCCCCGGTTAGAGCCGGGGGATTTTGTTTGAGTGGGGTTACTGACAGGTGAAGTAGGTGTGAATCTGAGCGTTCGCAAAATCTGCGTAGTTATTGAAGTTGTAGACGATGATGCCGATGTCAGCGCCAGCGGAAATTTTATATGTGTTGCCCGCGTTACAGGTGGTGGGTTGGCCGTTATTGCCGGTGATAGTGCAAGCAATATTGGTTTCCGGCGCAACGCTGTATGGAAATGAACCAGGGCCGCCGTAAATGATTTCAAAGACAGCTTGCGAGGTTCCGCCAACGTTGTACGCAGTGACGTTGAAGTTGGAGATAGTGCAGGTTTGATTGGCTGGAATGGTGCTGGCTTCAATGGTTGCAGGTGTGCTCCAGATACGCGCATAACTTGGCCCATAAGCGGGGAAGACAATATACGTGCCGCCGGAGGCTGGCATGGTAGTGCTGGCTGACCAGAGCTGTGTGCTGGCTGGACCTTGCTGGCCAGTTGAGCCGGTGTCACCCTTGTCGCCTTTGTCGCCTTTATCGCCCTTGTCGCCTTTTAGTCCGGGAGGGCCTTGGGGGCCGACCGCGCCGAGGGTGAGGTCGAAGTTGGCGCTAAAGAATCCGCAACTGAGCGCAAGGGTGTAAGTGCCCGGGTTGATGTTGTTCGGCAGGTTGGCAGTAACGCTGGTCGCGCTGTTCACCGTGTACGTCAGCGCGGAGCCGGAGAGGGAGACATGCAGTTTAGGCGAAGCGCAGAAGTTGACGCCTGTGATACTGAGCTGAGTTTGATTGTTGACCGGAATGACGGTCGTGATGCTGGGCACCTGCGCGTTGAGCAGGGCTACAAAGAACAGTAAGAGAGACGAAAGGGGAAGCAACTTTCTGAACATAGTTCTCCTTGGGATCTATTGCATTGAATTTTGAGTAGAGCGGGGAATGAGAACTTAGATTGGTTGCATGATGACACAGTGAATGATGGGTTGGAAACGATAAAAAGATGAAAATTTCAAAGTTAATGGGAAATATTGACTGGATTGTTGAGTTTTTGGCCCGGGGCATGATGGAGAAATATTTGCTTGGGCAAAGAAAATCCCCCGGCGGAGGTCTTTCGCCGGGGGTACTTGTTCGGACACAAGTATGAGTAGCATCCAAGAAAAAGTCAGGGACCAGTAGCCGTCACTGGAGGTCGGTAGTGCGCGGCTACTGGCGATCCCCGTATCAACGAAGCATGCTGCGGCTTCCCCTTTCCACTGCAGCCTCGTGTCTACTGGCTCAAGGGAGCGGTGGTGCATCCCGAGCCTGGTTGACAAATTGAGTCTCTCCCATGGTG
>CAIMNN010000049.1 GCA_903842845.1 uncultured Acidobacteriaceae bacterium
CGCCGCTCTTATCGCCGAACCTCGTGTCATTCCGAGCGAAGCGAGGAATCTGCATTTGTGTTTGCCGTTGCTTTTCGTCCGGTAGGCCAGTGATTTATCCCCGGCATTAATTTCAATCCAAAAAGGCAAGGGCTTTAGCCCCTGAGGTCATCTTGCATTCCTTTCAACTATGCAGCACCATTCATACATGGGCTTAAAAGAAGAATTCGATAAGCAGAACTTCGCTAATGAGAAGGAAGAAGCAGACTGGTGGTATGCAAACCGCGAGCTGGTCTCAGATGAGTTTATTAAAGCCGCCAGGGAAGGTCGATTGCGTCGTGGAAGTGTTCTTGCGCGCCTGGAAGGTCGAGAGCCAGAGTGCATACCTCCGATGAATATCTAAAAAGTATTAAGTGAACTGAAATCATGCTTAGGTGTTAATCGCGTATCAAATGCCTAATTTTTCAAAACCGTCTTGCACATCATTCCCCCCACCTGTCGCATAATGATCAATAACATCTGCAACCCCTGACCCCTGATTTTTGACTTCTGACATCCGCATCACAGTTCCTGTGAAACTGTGCACTGTTCTATAACTAACTCATTCCACATAACTTGATATCAATTTAGCCTCACCGCCAAACCCCCTCCCACCACGCACTTTTCACCCTCCGTAGCCCCTATAAAAATTCACCAACTCAAACAAATTAAGCAACTTACAAAACCATCAAAAATCCCAAATACCTGTTCTAAATCGTCTTTATTCGTCATTTTCCCCAATTCATCTGCGCTTTTCTGGCTTAATTCGTCCTGCGCGCATCGCCGCAAGCCTCCCAAACCTCGCACAATTTATAATCCCTGTGGCAGCGCGCTAACAGGAGAGAACAATGTCCACCGAAGTCGTAATGCCCCAAATGGGCGAATCCATCTTCGAAGGCACCATCACGCGCTGGCTAAAAAAGGTCGGCGAGCAGGTGCAGAAGGACGAACCGCTCTTCGAAATCTCAACCGACAAAGTCGACGCCGAAATTCCTGCGCCAGTCGCAGGAACTCTCTCAGAGATCCGCATCGAAGCCGGCGCAACCGTCACTGTCAACACCGTAGTCGCCATCATCGGCGGCGAACTCTCTGCCTCCGCGCCGAAACCAGCAGCGCCAGCAGCAGAAGCTCCAAAGCCCACGCCAATCGCCGCTCCGAAGCCAGCCGCAGCACCAGCACCAACACACGTCGCGCACACACCAACTGTTCTTCATGCCTCTTCAGATGAAGCCCCGCGCTCATCGCCGCTCGTCCGTCGCATCGCCACCGAGAACAACATCGACCTGCGCAACGTCGCAGGAACAGGCCTCGGCAACCGCGTCAGCAAGGAAGACATCCTCGCCTACATCGCGAACCCCGCAAGCGCCAAGCACACCTCGCGTCACTCCGCACCAGCGCACAAGAAGACCGAGCCTCTCGCGCCAATCTCCACTCTTCCCGGCACCATCGCGCCCATGAGCAAGATGCGCGCCATCATCGCCCAGCGCATGGTTGAGAGCATGGCAACAAGCCCGCACGTGCACACCGTCTTCAAGATCGACATGACCCGCGTCGTCCACGCTCGCTCGCGCGCACGCCTCTACTGCGAAGAGAAGTACGCACTGCGTCTCACCTACATGCCCTTCATCGCCGCCGCGGTCATCGACGCGCTCCGCCGCTTCCCGGTCGTCAACTCCTCGCTCGTCGGCAACGACATTCACTACCACGCCAACGTCAACCTCGGCATCGCCGTCGCGCTCGATTGGGGCCTCATCGTTCCCGTCGTCCGCGCCTCCGAGACGCTGGACTTCATCTCCCTCGCCCGCTCCATCGCCGACCTCGCCGACCGCGCACGCACCAAGAAGCTCAAGCCCGACGAGGCCTCCGGCTCATCCTTCACTCTCACCAACTCCGGCATCTTCGGCGACGAGTTCGGCACCCCCATCATCAACCAACCCGAATCCGCCATCCTCGCCATCGGCGC
>CAIMNN010000050.1 GCA_903842845.1 uncultured Acidobacteriaceae bacterium
CGTTGAACTGGACGAACTGGACCGATCCATTTCGCTCCAGCCAGTACCTGCTATGGTCCCCTCTTTTGAGGACTTCGGAGCCGGTTACCATTTGTGTCGCCGATCTTTTGCCGATCGAATTCAAGGATCAGGATTGGGCGCAAATAGTCGCCTCCATGATTGCCGGCCATCCGCCGCCTACCCTACGGGAGGATGAGACAGCGACTCCATCAACCCCTTTTGTCGATGTGGAGGCTGCCGCTCGGTTGTCGGGATGGATCAATGCACATGGAAAGCCGTTTAGGGTCGCGCGAAGCTCTGCTTTAACCCTTGATGATTTTCGTCACGAGCCAGTTGTCCTAGTTGGCGCGTTCGACAACTTTTGGAATATCACTTTGCTTTCCAACCTGCGCTACCACATACAGATTGACCCGACAACCAAGGAAGAATGGATTGAAGATCGGCAAAATCCCGCGATGCACGATTGGAAAGGAAGCGGGAAGTTGCTCTATTCCGAGTCCTCAACTGACTTCGCGTTGATTACAAGAGTGTTGGATCGCGACACAGGAAACTGGATCTTGGCGGCTGGCGGATTGGGAATGCACGGCACCGAAGCCGCGGGCGACCTTCTCAGTGCCCCTGAGTTGTCGCGGGCTCTCCCCGATGCTGTTCGTTCCAGTAAAAAGAACATCCAAATTGTCTTGAAAACGACGGTAATCTCCGGACATACCGGTGCTCCACAAATCATCGCCGTTCACACCTGGTAAAGATCAACGCTCTGAGATTGCCTGAGGTGAGATATTGCGCACAAAGTTGGTGATGCCGATGATCTGGTTATTCTCTTCTTGGGATAACTTTGACATCAACAAGCGATGAAATTGGAATGCAGATGACGGAATTCCGATCACCTGCACGACGCGCATCCACACCATGAATTAGCCTACGCAGCATTGCCAGAACGACAAGCGCCTGACCACTCCCCCAACCAGATTTCGAGCGCAGCATCTTTCCACTCAACGAATTCGCGGTATTTCGTCTACGCTGTATACGCTTTCTCCTTCAATATTCACGATAGAAATTAGCTCGTCGCCTTAGTCCTCACGGTCGAAGAGCTTCGGGCACTTCCGGCAATTCCGCTCGTAGTAGTTTTGCTGTGCGGAATCCATCTGGAAGAGGAGACGCCGTTCCACCATCTGTAAGCACAAACGCAATCTTGCCGTATTCCCCAGGTTTCCTCGACCACGCGGCACTGGATGGACCAACCAACTCCTCATTCAGAGGATTGCCCGCAACAATGAAACGGCAGCTATTTTTGGCTGGGTTCAAAGAAACGCAATCTAGCGTATTTTCCCGGTGAGTTGTTACATAAGCGACGCTTGCGACTTCGTCGATGCAGAAGTCATCCGCCATGCGTCCAGCATCAACATGTTCCGGCTCGCCAACGGCTTCACAGGTGGATGGATCGACCTTCACGCGCATGAAGAGCTTCGTTGCCGTTGCAGTGTAGTAAATATACCCCAGCTTTGGTGCGTAGCGTATTCCGTTCGCACCGGGTTGTTCTGGTTTCATCTGGCCTGGATAATTACGCATACTTTCATGATGCAGCCATACTCGAGCAGAAGCGGTCTTGCCGCTCTCTGCAACATCTACTCTCCAGATTGAGCTTGCCCCGGAGTCGGCAACCAGAAGTGTGCGCGGTCCGACTAGACAACTGCCATTTAAAGCGATTGCCTGTTCGGGAAGGTCCAGAATCTTTTCGGGGTGAATTGGCTCTCCCACGGACCATATGCGCAGATCTATACGATGAAGGCTTGATTTGTGATCGCTATAGACATTTGAGGTGAACAAATAGAATACATCGGGCTCAATTTCATTGAGGCTCATCGTCATTTGTTCAAAGGTATACAGCAATATGGGCTCGACCC
>CAIMNN010000051.1 GCA_903842845.1 uncultured Acidobacteriaceae bacterium
CCAGAATCAAAAGAGGCACTAGAATTGGCGACTACACCATCATCAACTATCCAATTGTAATTAAAGGCGGCCCACCAAGGGCAGAAATTGGTAACTTTTGCGCCATTGGCGAAAATGTTACAATCATTACGACAAATCATAACATCAACCATGCAAACCTTATGTTCAGCCTGCATGAGCAGTTCCAATTCTGCTCTTTGGTTGAAGAAAAAGGACCAACAGTTATCGGCAGCAATGTGTGGATAGGAGACCGCGTTCTTCTATTGCCCGGCGTAACGATTGGGCATGGCGTAGTTTGTGGCGCGGGAAGTATAATCACCAAGGACGTCCCTCATTTTGCTGTAGTTGCCGGAGTCCCGGCGCGAATTATTAAGTTCCGCTTCAGTGAAGAGATGATCGCAGAATTGCTAAGAATCGGGTAGTGGGATTGGTCGCGAGCCAAGATTAAACGGAACAAGAGGTTCTTCGAATCAGATCTAACAACAACCCCTCCATCAGATCTCGCAGCGATTATTGTCCCATAAACTCAAGAGTCCATCCGTCATGAGCAAAGACCATCTACATCAGATTGCTATTGTCGGCTGTTACGGCGACGGCAATGTCGGCGATGAATCTATTCTGCAAGCTACGACCCAGTTCCTCAGAAAATCAAGCCAGAACCAAGTAAAAATTTGCGTTTTATCCAACAACCCCGAGGAAACTCGAAACATTCATGGCATAGAAGCGATATTGACTCTTAACCTATTCAAGCCCTCACATTGGTATGCCCTTTTCTGCAAAGGCAAGCTATGGGCAATTCTTCAGACCCTAAGAAGGTCCGATTTACTACTTATGGGTGGCGGAGACTTGTTAAGGGATGATATTGGGTTCATTGCATATATTGGGGTAGCTAGTGCCGCAATACTGATGAAGCTCTTTGGTAAACCATTCGCCCTATGGAGTATTGGCATCGGTCCAATAAACACCCGGAGTGGTATGGCTCTTACAAAGTGGCTACTCGATAATGCGGTTTTTGCATATTTCCGCGAGCGGAAGAGCTTGGAACGAGCACAAGTACTTGCGCCTAATCGTGACGGGGCATCTCTCTTTTATTACCCTGATATTGCGCTATTTATGGATCCCCCTCTCACTCTCCGAAGCCGTTCCAATAAGCCACCGGTATTGGCAGTGTCTTTATTGGATTTCGAGGCGGCGGGACATCGCACTCGAAATATACAAATCAACTGGCAAGCCTATTTAGTGCATATCAAACAATTAATCAGACAGTTCCTCGACGAAGGTTACACTATCCATCTAATCCCATTTGACCCTCAAGACATCCCATTTCTGTACCTGATTTCTGCAGACTTGAATAGTAAATCAGTCAGAACATATAGCCAGTGCATGACGCCTGATGAAAGCAAGAAAGCGTTGTCGGAAGCCGATGCTTTTGTTGGGATGCGTTTGCATGCCTGTATACTCGCGGTTTCTTTGGGCATCCCGACTGTCGCCATTTCATATGACCGTAAAGTGGAGAATTTCATGTCCGGAGTGGGACTGACCAGTTGCACGCTACGATTGGAAAATGCCGCTAGTAATTTGAACATCGAGAACATTCATACTAAGCATCTTTATTTTGCACAAGCATGGCCAACGATAAGTGCCAACATCGATTCGATACATCAAGAAATGAAGAGCCACCTTGGGCAAATACTGTTTCGCGCAATTTGTAAATACGAATAGTCGTGATATATTTTGTCATACATAACGATGGCTGCTAACGAGAGAAATGACCCCAATTCACCCGCTTTGAACTCGGAAGACAAAGCCCAAGACTTCGGCCGGTATCATTTTGCGGCCGATTATGTGAATGGCAAGTGCGTCCTTGATATGGCTTGTGGCACAGGATATGGAACACAGCTCTTGGCGGAAGCAGGGTGTTCCAG
>CAIMNN010000052.1 GCA_903842845.1 uncultured Acidobacteriaceae bacterium
CAAGCTTCTGAATGATGGATTCGCCGAGTTCGGTGACCTGCTCGATGGGCGTTGAAGGACCGCCAGAGAGGGCCTGCATCTGCTGCTCGACCTCCTGGCGCTTCTCTTCCTCGCTCTTGATGTCGATCTTCCAGCCGAGCAAGCGCGCGGCAAGGCGGACGTTCTGGCCCTTTTTGCCGATGGCGAGGGAGAGCTGCGTATCGTCAACGATGACCTCGAGCTGTTTGTCTTCGAGGTTGGTGATGGATACGCGACTGACCTTTGCTGGTTGGAGCGCTTTTTCCGCGAAGGTGGTTATCTCTTCGGAGAATTCGATGATGTCGATCTTTTCGCCGCGCAGTTCGCGGATGATGGACTGCACGCGCATGCCCTTCATGCCGACGCAGGCGCCGACGGGGTCGACGTCCTTGTCGCGGCTTTGGACGGCTATCTTGGTGCGCTCACCGGCCTCGCGCGCGATGGCGCGGATGGTCACGGTGTTGTCATAGATCTCGGGAACCTCGGTCTGGAAGAGGTTGGAGACGAGCTCCGGTGCGGCGCGCGAGACGATAACCTGCGGGCCTTTGGCGGTGCGGTCGACCTTGATGAGGACGACGCGAACGCGCTCGCCGACGGCGAAGGTTTCAAGACGCGATTGCTCGCGCTTGGGGCAGCGGGCTTCGGCCTTGCCGATGTCGAAGATAACGTCCTGGCCCTCGACGCGCTTGACGGTTGCGTTGAGGACTTCCTTTTCGCGGTGCGCGTACTCCTGGAAGATGTTGTCGCGCTCGGCTTCGCGGACCTTCTGGAAGATAACCTGCTTGGCAAGCTGTGCGGCGATGCGGCCAAGGGGCGATGTGTCCTTATAGAGGCGAATCTCGGAGCCGAGCTCGACGCCGGGCGCGAGTTCGTTGGCATCGCTGAGAGTGATGGTGTTCAGCGTGTCTTCAACTTCTTCGTCGTCGGCGATGACGGTCTTGTAGACGTAGGCGGTTATCTCGCCGGTCTCCTTGTTCAGCTCGCCGCGCATGTTCTCCTGGGTCTTGTAGAACTTGCGCGTGGCCAGGGCAATGGCCTCTTCAACCGCCGTTACCACGATCTGCGGGTCAATGTTCTTCTCATTGCTCAGCAGCTCGATGCTTTGATATAAAGCGCTGGACATACCTTCATTCCTTCCGAAAAACCAATTTCCTGCCGCGTGCGGTGACGATTCACTGCTCGCGGAACCTGCTAGATCTCTGCGATGAGCTGCGCTTTTTCAATGTTGGCGGGCTCGATTTCAACTTGTTTGACGCCGGTCTTCTTGCTTTTTGAGTTCTGCTTGAGTGCGGCGAGGTCGACGGTGACGATGCCGGGCTTGCCAGCGATGAGCCTTCCCTGCCAGTGCCGGTTGTTGGCGATGGGCTCATAGGTCTGGAGCTTGACGAGGCTGCCGACGAAGCGGTCGAACTCTTCAAGCTTGGAGAGCTTGCGGTCGAGGCCCGGAGAGCTGACCTCAAGCGTGTACTCATTGCCGGGGACGAGTTCTTCAACGTCAAGAATGACCCCGAACTCGCGCGCGAAATTTGCGCAGTCCTCGTGCGTGACAAAAGAAAGGTGTTCAATGGGTGCGCGGCCTTTGAGGAGCCGCTCGGGAATGTCTTCGATTCCCTCTTCGAGTTCGCCGGCTTCTGCTGCGGCGATCTTGCGCTCGAATTCGGCCTTCATTTTGGCGCGGCCTTCGGCGTTTTTCTCAAGATAAACGGTCAGGGTGCGGTGCTTG
This sequence comes from uncultured Acidobacteriaceae bacterium, assembly GCA_903842845.1. Classification (GTDB taxonomy): domain Bacteria; phylum Acidobacteriota; class Terriglobia; order Terriglobales; family Acidobacteriaceae; genus CAIMNN01. The sequence continues at coordinate 1,742 of CAIMNN010000052.1, forward strand.
CCGCCGCCAACCATTTCGACTTCGACGACATCGAGGCCGTAGCTTTTAGCTACGCGCTCGGCCACTTCCCGGATTTTTTCAAAGCTCACAGCCATCAATAAATCAGATTCCCTGGTGGCCAAAAGCGCGTAAACGCGCGAGTGGCCGAGTGCCGCGCCATTGAGGTGCTTTGGCCGCGGCCGAACTGCAGATTGGGCGGTAGTGCTGCCGAATCAATCAGTTGCGGCGATTGCTTGGCGCTGCAAACGCCACCCGGACGGGCGGATTTTGCGCCAAAGAAAAAGTGGGCCGTGAGCCCACTCATCTCTCCGCCAGCCGGAAGACCCACGCGCTGAACGGACAAACTCGTCTGCAATTACTAGGATACGACGATTTGGGGGTAAATTTCAAGGGAAATGCGTTTTGGGTTAAATTCCTAAATCGCTCGATTCACATTGGGAGTGATAGCTAGTTCCCCCATTTTTCGACTACAAAAAATCCGATGCGTAACTCGTGCTTCGGCACAAAGTTTGTTAAATGTGCACGGAAGTGGTCCGGGTCGAGCTTTTTAACCGGTCCGTCCCAGCAAAAGCTAATGTAATTTGCCAAAGCGCCCTTCTGGTACGGGCGATCAACGAGCAACGTAAAGTCTTCGATCGGCATCTTCCATGTATTGGCCGTGGTCAAAATAAAATCCACGTAGTTATATGGAACCTGAACAGTCTTTTCATCATTGAGTCTGCTTAAAACATCTTTCAGTTTGCCCTCAACGCAAAGGCTTTCCAGCTCTTTTTTCATCTCAGGATCAGGTTGACCACCCATCCCATAGCTGATGCTATTTGTTCCGCCAAGAAGTGGCGTGTATTCATGGCGAATCTTGACGATCTTGTGCGCGGGGAAAGTTTGCGTCCAATAATATTTCAATCGTACGGACCAGTTGGGCGCGTTGCCATTAAGCAAACCCATCTTTGATAGTTTGTTTGTGGCATCTGCTGATAGCTTCTCAATACAAGGATAGGACTCATAATTTTTCTTATCAAAATCGCAAGTTGCGATGTTGATCTTGTATTGATTCAAGAGAGCTGTGACCTCCTTTTGTTTCAAGAAAGCCCGGACCTCTGTTTTATAAGGCTGCA
>CAIMNN010000053.1 GCA_903842845.1 uncultured Acidobacteriaceae bacterium
CGGAGTCTCGTTTGTCTCGCCACGCTCTTCTGCTTCCGCTTTTGCTTTGCGACGGTCAATCACTTCAAACTTCGGTTTATCTGTCATTGGATTTCCTTTTCAATTTCTTTCTCACTCGGTGGCGTCTGCAACACTCGCACACTTCCACCTGCGTAACTTAACACCGCATCCGGCAACTCGGCTTCAGCCTTCAACATCGCCTGACCAAAAACTCTCGTGCCGATTCGCGCAACACTCGTCACACTTCCGGCCACAGCGTCTTTCAACATCACTTCACTACCCACCACCGGCACATCGCCCACAAACTCCAACTGCCGCAGATGACGATGCACATTTCCGCGCGACCGTATCCGCTCAACGATCTCCTGCCCCAGGTAGCATCCTTTATTAAAGTGCAGTGCCCGCGTCAGCGAACTCTCCTGCGGCAGATCTTTCTCCGCGATGTCCACTCCATACCGCGGCACGCCCTCGACAATCCGCAACACTTCAACCGCCGCATCGCCAACCTCAATCGCACCGGCCGACTTCAACGCCGCACACAACGCATCCATCTTCTCCGCCGCGCACCACAACTCAAACCGCGGAACCACCGGCCCATACCCACGCCGAATCAAAATCTCAATTCCACTCCACACAGCAGTCGACTGCCGCATCGCCTCACTCGGCGCACTCACGCCCAACGCAGCCAACACCTTCTCCGCATCAGGCCCGTACACTCCAACCGCCTCAACGCCCTCAACCGCCACAAGCTCCACATCATCCATAATGATGAACTTGTCCAAATGCGCCAACAGCTTCTCCGCCTGCGCATCCTCTATATCCAACTCAATCTCATCCGCCGCGCCGCGCCACACATTCAGCTCACCCTGTATCCGCCCCTGCGCATTCAACACCAGATTCAGCGCGCCCTCACCAGACGCCAGATCATTAACCGTATTCGTCACCATCCCGCTCAGCCAGCGCATGCGGTCGCCGCCGCGCACCTGCCAGCGCTTCAGCGGCAGCGCAGCCTTCAACCCCGCGCCACTATAAAGGGCAACATTTTCCCCCATCGGCACGTCCAAGGTTACAGTCGGGTTTGCCTGTTCAGGCATCTTGGCAGCGTCTCTCTTCTCTCAATATCAACGGTTTGGCCGAAATCTTTGCCAATCCCACTCTTTGATTATAGCCTTGTGATGAATGGCGCCTTCACCGTCACACCCCGCGCCCGCTCTCGCATTTTCATCCCCGCAACAAGAGGAGCAACCCTTGCCATCACGCCGCAACACCGCATCACTCGTCGCCGCGCTCGTACTCACCGCCGCCTCCTCTCTCGCGCTCGCCCAGCAACCCGCCGCCACCTCAAAGCCCGACACCCACATCTCCCCCGACCAGGCCAAAGCCCTCTTCAAATCCATCGACGAGCTCATCGACTTCGCCTCCAAAGAATCAGGCCTCCCCGTCCAGCACGAGGTCAAGCGCCGCCTCGTCACACGCTCCGAAATCCAGGCCGACCTCCGCAAAAAAATGGACGACGACAAGGATGCCAAGCGCATGCAGCGCAGCGAGCTCGTCATCAAAAAATTCGGCCTCCTTGACCGCGACTTCAACCTCCAACCCTTCCTCCTCAGCCTCCTCACCGAGCAGATCGCCGGCTACTACGACGCCAAAACCCGCACCATCAACCTCCTTGACTGGCTCGACGTCGACGCGCAAAAGCCCGTCATGGCCCACGAACTCACCCACGCGCTTCAGGACCAGCACACTGACCTCGTCAAATTCAACGACCAGGTCCCCGAGTCCATCTCCAAAAATCACCACGAAGACCTCGACCACATCGCACGCGACGAAATGGACGACGCACGCGAAGCCGTTCTTGAAGGCCAGGCCACCGCCGTCTTCACCGACTACATCCTCAAGCCCGCCGGCCGCTCGCTCGTCAAAGACCCCGAAATCATCGAGTACATCCGCCAGCAGCTCTCCGCCAACGACGAGGACTCGCCCGTCATGGCTCGCGCCCCGCTGCTCCTCTCTGAAAGCATGCTCTTCCCCTATCGCGACGGCCTCGGCTTCATCCAGGACATCTGGATGGACAAGGGCCGCGACGCCGCATTCACGCAGCTCCTCGACACACCGCCCACCTCAAGCTGGGAGATTCTCAACCCCATCGACTTCGAAAAACACCACGCTCCCCCCATCCCGCTCATGCCCGACTTCCACCCGCTCCTCGACAAGCTCTACAAGCCTTACGACATCGGACAGATGGGCCAGCTCGACACAAAAATTCTCCTCGAGCTCTTCGGCGGCAAAGACACCGTCACCGACCTCACACCCGCATGGGACGGCGGCGTCTACTGGGCCGGCCTCAGCCGCACCGCAAATGAGAACGCGCCAACCGTCACCGACGTCGCCATCTTCTATCTCTCCGCCTGGAAGAACCCCGAATCCGCTCAG
>CAIMNN010000054.1 GCA_903842845.1 uncultured Acidobacteriaceae bacterium
CGCCCATCAGCACGTAGCCGACGCCGGCCAGCATTGCGCCGTAGATCGACGGCAGATGCGGAAGCTGAACCTTCTCCAGATAATTGATGCCGACTGGATTGTCATGGCCTTCGCGAGCCAGAAAAACCTCGACAAAATTGCTTACGATGCACAGCTCGACCATCTTGCGCGTGTGGCGCATCTGATGCATCGGCGTCACCGGGTAAGGCTCATTTTCAGCCTTGCCGCCAGAGACAAAATACTCGCTCCAGATCCGCTTTGCCATGGATTGGAACGGGAATGCTTCCATACCGCGGCGCAGATCGCCGCCCTTGTCTCCGTCCGCCAAGCGGCGAACAAAAGCGGAATCAAGCGCCGTACCAGACACCACACCTAGCTGCCCCATCTTCGAGACAGCCTTAGCTAGTCGCCAATTCGAGACCTGTACACCCATCCCGCCTTGGATTATTTTTGGGAAATACACCATTCAATTATTGTTTCATAGATTTAGTGCCATGCTCATTATTAAATTGCAACCTGTTTCATATCAGCAATATTTATGTAATTTTGTGCAATATTGAACAGACTTCCAATCCGTAAAATCCCCCCCCCGGCGAAGCCGCGTCAAACCTTCTCTCTCAGGTAGCTGATGACGTGGTCGGCCTGCACCACGCCGACAATCTGCCCATGCGCATCGACGACCGGCAGCGCCTGCAAATTGTATTTGTCAAACGTCTCGGCGAGCTCGTTCAGCTTCATCTCCCACGGGCAGCTCAAAACGCGCGGTTCGCTCAGCACGTCGAGCCTCGTCTCAGGGAGCGCCAGCACCAGCCGCGGCAGTGAGACGGCTCCGGTCAGAGCGTTTTTGTCATCGACCAGGAAAACATGCGTGATCATCTCCACGTCGCCATCAAAACTGCGCAGCGCAGCCACAGCATCGGCCACAGTTGCGCCCGTGTGTACGGCGACAAAATCCGTGGTCATCGCGCCGGCGGCGGAGTTCTCGTCAAACTCGAGTAGCTCCTCAACCTCCTGCCGCTCCTCGGGCTCCATCTCCTCGAGAATGGCTTCGGACTTCTCATCCGGCAGCTCGGCCAACAGGTCGGCGGCGGCCGCAGGGTCCATCTCCTCGACGATATCGGCGATTCGCTCCTCGTCCATCGTCTCGAGCAGCGCCTTCTGCATCTTCGGCTCGACCTCTTCGAGCGCCTCGGCCGCAACTTCTTCGTCGAGCGTGCTGAAGACCGCCTCGCGCTCGGCCGGAGCCAGGTCCTCAAGAATGTCGGCGATATCGGACGGGTGCATCTTCGCAAGCCGCTCGTGCTCAATACGCAGCTTTACGCGCCGCGCCGGGTCCACTTCGATGACGTCAACAAACTCCCACGGAATGCCGTTGGCCTTCATCTTCATCGAAAGCCCGTCGAGCGTTGTACGCGGCAGAAGCCCCTTCAACACGCGCCGGAACGCGCCACGCAGCCCGACCTCAACCTCGGCCACGCGCAGAAGATGCACCGAACCATGACCAAGCCATTCGAGCTCAACATCGTTGACGCGCACCACCTTGCGCCCATGCACGTCGATGATCTGCCGGTCGATGAGGTCCTGCGCAAGATAAAGGAAACTTGATTTCTCGTTCAGTTCGGTCAGCGCCGATGGGTTGCGCAATTCGAGCGTTCCGGCTGGCGTCTCCATCACCTCGCTCGCAGGCACAATGCGCAATCCTTCGCGGGTCTTCAACACCAGCCCGGCAACCTTGCCCGCATCAGCGCCCGTGGCCACGGCAATGTCTTTCAACTTGCCGCAGATGTGGCCCTGCGCGTCGGTCACCGGTGTGCCGAGCAACGCGGTCAGACTCACACGGGTTGTTGTGCGCTCGTGCATACAGCGAGTGTAGAACGTTCGGCTCTGGAATGGGAATCGCCGTGATTCCCATCTTGATTCATCCAGAATGTCTTCCCTATTTGGATTTCACTCAGCCGGTTTCAGCGTTGTAACGCATCGACGCTACACCACGCGGCGCTACACTCGACCTGACGCCATGAGCCTGGATATTACAATCCGCTGTGAAGGAACCGACCTTGTTCTTGAACTCGACGGGTTCATCACACTCGGCGCCGGCAGTGTGACTTTAAGAAATGAAATGCAAAAAGCGCTTGTCTCTGACGCGCCGTTCGTCGTTCTGAACTGTGAACGCGTCGAGTTTGTTGACAGTTCGGGACTCGCCGAATTCGTCAGCGCTCACGTTCACCTGGAGAAACTTGGCCGCAAGCTCGTCCTCAGAAATGTCGACTGGCGCCTGCACACCGTCCTCGATGTAACGCGACTCTCAACGGTTCTGCACATCGAGCCCGCACCACAGCCGGTCGCCGCTCCCATCAAATAAAAAGGGCCACCATATCGGCAGCCCTTCCTGGTAAGTAATGTCCTCAGTCACTCAGTCCCTAGCGGCGTAGCCGCGTAGTCACTCCGTCACTGAACTTAAAACTTCACGCTCGGCACAGTCTTCGCGGCTTCGCTGGCCTTGAAGTACGCGTCTTCCTTGGCCTGGAAGCCTGCAATGCCTGCCCAGATGCTGTTCGGGAACTGGCGCACGTAGGTGTTGTAGTCGCGTAGCGTGTCGTTGTAACGACGGCGCGCGACGGTGATGCGGTTCTCAGTGCCGGCAAGCTCATCCTGCAAACGCAGGAACTGCTCGTTCGACTTGAGCTGCGGATAATTCTCAGCCACAACCAGCAGCTTCGTCAGCGCCTGATCGATCTGCCCATTAGCCGCCATCTTGTCCTGCGGCGTCTGCGCGTTCATGTAGCCCTTGCGCGCCTCGGCTATCTCGCCAAACACGCCGCTCTCTTCCTTCGTGAATCCCTTCACCGTCTCAACCAGGTTGGGGATAAGGTCGGCGCGGCGCTGCAACTGCGTATCCACATCGGACCACGCATTCCTTACAGCTTCATCTTTTATAACCATGGTGTTCTTGGCGCCAATGAAGCTGCCGCCGATCATCAGTGCAACGATCACCAGCACTACAACAAAGCCCAACACGATCATCAAACCCTTGCTCATACTTTCAATTTCTCCTTTTGCGGAATTTTCCGCGCTTATACCCTGAACCCTGACTTCTGATTTCTGACCCCTGATGCCCTACCAACTGCCACCGGCGCCGCCGCCATCCGTGCCGCCGCCGCCGAAACCACCGAAGTCACTGCCACCACCACCGCCTCCACCACCACTGCTGCCACCACCATAGCCGCCGCCGATGAACGGCCCGCCGCCCCACCATCCGCCAGTCATTGCACGGCCAAAGAAGCGCAGAATTCTGAAGATGATAAACAGAATGATGAAAATGATGATGAAGATAAGCTTCACCGTGCTCATCGACTCATGCTGCCGTTCAGGCGCGGGTGCCGCTTCAAGGTCGTTCTGGTCGAGCGTTACCTTCGCATCCGTGGCGATAGCACTTGCCACAGCGCTCACACTCGACAAAACCGCGCCATCATAATCGCCCGCACGCAGTTGCGGAACCATCGCACGGCCAATGTCGCCGGTCCTGCCGTCGGTTAAAAAGCCCTGCACGCCGCCGCCGGTGCTGATGAAATACTTGTGGTCGTCCACGGCCAGGAAGATCAGCACGCCCTTGTCGGTTCCCTTTTTGCCTATCTTGTACTTCTCAAAGATGCGCGTCGCAAAGTCGGACGCATCGTCCCCATCCATATTACGGACAGTGACAACGGCTATCTGCGCGTCGGCCTCGGTGTCGAGCTGTTTGCAGATGCGGTCAATGCGCTCGACAGCCGCGGGTGAAAGCACATGAGCTACGTCCGTGACGTAATCGGTGGGCTTGGGAAGGTCCTCGACCTTTTCGGCATAAGAAGCGGCTGCCACAATTCCGAACATCAGAACCGTGAGCAGCCGTAAGCTCGCTTGCAACTGTTTGCGAATATCTTTCATCGCACTCTATTGTACGCGGGGCGGGGCGCAAAAGTTCCCACACTACTCGGGCAGTGTTAAGCTCCCTTGAATTTGAAACTTGCCGCTCACCACCGGCGCACCTGTGCCCGGCTGCCCGCCGCCAATTGAGATTTGATACTGCCCCTCGGACACCATCGGCACGCCCGCCTCGGTCACCAGGCTGAGGTCGCGCGGATGGAGCGTAAAGCTCACCTGCTTACTCTCGCCGGACTTCAGATGCACACGCTCGAAACCACGAAGTGCGCGAATCGGCGCTCCGGCAACCGCCGGAAAACTCAGGTACAGCTCCACCACTTCATCGCCGTCAATCGCACTCTCATTCTTTACCGTCACAGCAGCCATCAAATCCTTGCCCGCCTCCACGCTCGACAGCACACTCAACACCGCGTAGCTGAACTTCGAATAGCTCAACCCATAACCGAAGGGATAAACCGGCTCGCCCGCAAAGTAGCGGTACGTCCGCCCCTTCATCGAGTAATCCTCAAACGGCGGCAACTGGCTCACATCTTTATAGAAGGTCACAGGCAGTCGCCCAGCGGGATTGTTCTTGCCGCTAAGCGTCTCCGCAACCGCCGCGCCGCCTTCTTCACCCGGATACCACGCGTCGAGAATCGCGTTCGCGTGCGCACGCTCCCACTCCAGGCCAAGCGCGCTTCCATTGGTCAGCACCACAACCAGTGGCTTGCCGGTTGCGACCAACGCGGCGAGCAAATCTCTCTCAGGCTTCGGCAACGCGATCGTGGTCCGGTCACCGCCGTTGAAGCCCTCGACCTTCACTTCCATCTCCTCGCCTTCAAGCTCACTCGTGATTCCCACCACCGCCACAATTACATCCGAACCCTTCGCCGCATCCATCGCCTGCTTCAACACAAGCTCGTCGCTCACCGCGTCTGCCTTCGGGTCCACTTTCTCTTTACTTAAGAATCGCGTACCCTCGGCGAAGTGAACGTTCCCGTTGCCAAACTCCGCACGCAGCCCTTCAAGAATTGAAACCGTATGGCTCGGCTTGCCGTTGTAATTACCCAACAGCACAGCCGTCTGATTCGCCAACGGCCCGACGACCGCAATGCGCACGCCCTTTTTGAGCGGCAACACGCCATCATTCTTCAGCAGCACCATCGATTCATTCGCAACCTTGCGCGCCATTGCGCGATGTGCTAGCCCATCAAGCAGGCTCTCGTCAATCTTCGAGTACGGCACCATCTCCGTCGGGTCAAACATTCCCAACTTCATGCGCGCGGTGAACTGACGCACCAGTGCGCTGTCCAGATCGCTCTCCTTTAGGTATCCTGCCTTCACCGCATCCAGATACGGCTTGTAATCGTGGTCGTCCTTCACCTCTTCAAGGAAATCCACGCACTCGTTGTCCATGCCGCTCTTCACGGATGCGGCCGTCGCCTCAGCCTGCGAGCCCTTGAACTTGTGCCCCTTGAAGATGTCGACGACCGCGCCGCAATCCGAAACCACATAGCCATTGAACTTCCACTTGCCACGTAGCTGGTCAGCGAGGAGAAATTGATTCGCGCACGCCGGCTCGCCGTTGATGCTGTTGTACGCGCACATCACCGACCCGGCCTTGCCTTCCGTCACTGTTGCCCGGAATGCCGGCAGATATGTGTCGAGCTCATCGTGCTTGCTCACCAGCACATCAGCGCCATGCCGCGTAGTCTCCGGCCCGCTGTGCACGGCAAAATGCTTCGGCGTCGCTATCACGCGATAATAATTCGGATCATCGCCCTGCATGCCGCTCACAAAGGCCACACCCATCCGCGCTGTCAGGAACGGGTCTTCGCCGTAAGTCTCCTGCCCGCGTCCCCAGCGCGGGTCGCGAAAGATGTTGATATTCGGCGCCCAGAAATCAAGCCCCTCAAAGATTCGGCTATGCCCGGCACGCACATCCTGAACATGCTTGATGCGGCCCTCGGTTCCGATGACCGTTGCCATCGCATGAATCGCCGACGCATCAAACGTCGCAGCCAAACCAATCGGCTCCGGGAACTCCGTCGTGCCATCCACCGCCACGCCATGCAGTGACTCGCTCCACCAATCATAGGCCGGAACCTTCAGCCGCTCGATTGCGCGCGCCTGGTTCACCATCTGCGTGGCCTTCTCCTCGAGCGTCATGCGACTAACCAG
>CAIMNN010000055.1 GCA_903842845.1 uncultured Acidobacteriaceae bacterium
AACCTCTACTACGATGCCAAGCAATACTCGTCGGCCATCAACTATTACGGTCAGGCGCTGAAGATCAAGCCCGCAGACGCGGGTGTGCGCACCGATCTAGCCACAGCTTATTGGTATACCGGCGATCCCGACACAGCGCTCACCGAGTTCGACAAAGCTCTGAGCTACGTGCCCAACAATCCCAACACGCTCTTCAATCGCGGCATGGTGAAGTGGGAAGGCAAGATGGATGCGGATGGAGCACTGGCTGATTGGAAAAAGCTTCTCGCCACAACTCCGAACTACGAGAACAAAGACCAAGTGCAGAAGATGATCGATGAGGTCCAGAAGCATCAGACTGGGCAGACGGGTAAAGGAAAAAAGTAATCTCTATTCTGCGAATGGCGCCGGCTCTGATGGAGCTGGCGCCATTTTTATTTCAATCTACAGGTTTGACGTTCTCATAGTACCGGCAGTATCTGAGCGGTTGCAGCCGGAACCTTGCAATTATTTTGGATGGTTGTGTTCGCCGTATCCGCAAGCTCCGCGACCGTTGCGCTGCCCAATACATCAAGCATCGCCTGTTGCGCACGCGCCCATACTGGATGCGCCGGGCACCAAACCTGGCGGCTGCATGCGTGGCCCGAGACAAGGCAGACGTTCAAATGCACAGGCCCGTCGATGGCTTCAATGATCTCGCGCACTGTCGCCGTGCGTCCGCGTTCCAGCAGTTCGAATCCACCCGCCTGCCCGCGCCACGATGCAACAAAACCGGACTGGGCGAGCATCTGCAATACCTTGGAGAGAAAGCTGCGTGAGACGCCAGTCGCAGCTGCGAGCTGCGGCAAAAGGAGTCTTGCCCCTGTTTCACGAGTTGCGAGATGGATCATCACGCGGATCGCGTAATCGGCTGCGCGCGTTAGCTGCATCGAGGATGCGCCTTGCTTCATGAGCATCTTTCCTCCACTGCTTCACTCTTACTGCGGGCTGCTTCGCGTGGCTGCATCGAGGCGCTTGAAAGCCGCATCGAGTTTGCCACTACTGAAGTGCTTGAAAGCAACATCGCCGCGGCCGCCATAATCGGATTCAAAATTCCACTTATGGCAAGAGTAATTCCTATGACATTGTAAAGAAAGGCCCAGAACAAATTTTGTTGCACAATGCGACGCGTCTTCTTTGCCAGTTGGAAGGCCGTCTCCACTTTGGAGAGCGTTCCGCTCATCAAAACCACCGGCGCGGCGCACATTGCTATCTCCGCACCTGTGCCGAGCGCGATGCCCAGTTCTGCCTGCGCCAGCGCCGGCGCATCGTTGACGCCGTCGCCCAGCATTGCAACGCGCCGCCCTTGCGCTTGCAGTTCTGCGACTATCCGCGCTTTCTGTTCCGGCGTCGCCTCTGCGCGATACTCCTCAATCCCCACCAACGCAGCAGCATGGCGCACCGTTGCTTCGGCGTCACCGGAGACAATGCTCACACGGATGCCGCGCGCTCTGAGCTGGCGCACCATCTCCGCCGCGCCATCTTTCAAGCGGTCACCAAACGCAAGTGCGCCGCGCGCTTGACCATCGCGGCCAAAGTAAGCGGTAGTCATTCCGGCGATCTGCCATTCGGATACCTTCGCCTGCAACGAATCAGGAATTGAGGCTCCGCACCGCTCGGCCATCCGGCTGTTGCCTATAAATATAGATACGCCGTCCACGATGCCGCGCATTCCCTCACCCTTGATGACTTCTGGTTTCTCCGCCAGCGGCAATTGGAGGTCAAGCTCACGTGCCGCGCTTCGGATGGCGCGACCCAGCAGATGCTCCGAATAATTTTCGAGCGCGGCAAGGCAAGCCAACTCGGCGCAAAGCTGCTCACGCAATGGGCCAGCATTCGCGGGATACTGACCGACTTGCTCTTCTTCGCCACTGAGCAGCGCAAATTCAGTCAGTGTAAAATCGCCAACTGTCAGTGTGCCTGTCTTGTCCACGACCATGGTGTTAATGCGGCCCATTGTCTCCAGCACCGAGCTGTCGCTGATCAGCAATCCACTTTGCGATGCGGTTCCGACGGCCGCTGTGATGGCCAGCGGCGTAGCCAATCCCAATGCGCAGGGGCAGGCGATGACAAGAATGGTTGTTGCGCGCATCAAGGCAGCTTCAACGCCCATGTGCATCGCAACCATTACACAGGCGAGCACAACTGCGAGCAAGATGACGATGGGAACAAATACTCGCGAGACCTGGTCCACCAAACGTTCAACTCCGGCGCGGGTTGAGAGCGCACGCTCCACCTGACGGATGATAAGCGCCAACGCGCTCTCGCTGCTGGTGCGCGACGCGCGCACATGGACCACGCCGCCGAGATTCAAACTCCCTGAAGCCAACGCGGAACCAACAAGCTTGTGCACCGGCTTTGACTCGCCGGTCAAGAGCGACTCATCGGCGTAAGTTTCGCCCTCGGTCAGCACGCCGTCTGCGGGAAAACGCTCGCCAGCCTTCACAACAAAAACTGCGCCCGGCTCAAGCGCGTCGATGGAAACGTAACGCTCGCCGCCTGCGCCAATGAGGCAAGCCTTCTTCGGCATGAACCTGTAGAGCAATGCGAGCGAGCGAGCCGCACGCTCCTTGGCCACGCGTTCAATCAGCTTGCCGGTCAGCACCAGTGTCACGATTGCAGCCGCGGTATCAAAATATAAATGCGTGTGCCCGCGGAATGTCTGCACTGCGCTGAAGATGTACGCGGTCAAAATGCCTATCGAGAGCAGCGTCTCCATGCGTATCTGCCCGTTGCGCAATCCCATCCATGCTGCGCGCAGAATGGGCTGCGCAGAATAGAAAACCATCGGCGTCGCCAATGTCAAAAGAAGATAGGGGAGATATAGGCTGGCGCTCGACGCGATCTGCTCAAAATATCCAACATAAAGAATGGTGCTGAAGCCCATGATGTTGGCCCACAGAAATGCAGCCACGCCCAGGCGCAAAAGAAGATTGCGTATCTCGGCTTTCGCTTGATTCGTCTCACCTGTGTAAACGCTGGCGCGATAGCCGAGTTTGTCCACACGTGCTGAGATATTTTCCGGCGGGAGATAAAGCGGGCAGTACTTCACCTTCGCAAGGTCCGAGGCAAAGTAAACCTCAGCGCTCAAAACGCCTGGCAGTTCGGTCAACGCACGCTCCACCAGCCATGAGCACGCCGAGCACCACATTCCGCCGATCTGCAACAGCACTTCGACTGTCGGCGTATTGGGGTCGATCTGCGGTGTCTGCTTCGATTGCTCTTCGGGCCGAGAGACCAATCCGAGTTCGAGACTGCGTTTGAAAATCTCGGTATCGCGAAGAGATTGGCCGCTCGCAATCACTCCGCTTTCAAGCAGGATAGCGTAGACGTTTGCGCAGCCCATGCAGCAGAAGGGCAGCTCTTTGCCCGCGTACTCGCGCAGCAAAGGCGCACCCACGCAGGGCAATTCACAAAGCCCGCATGGAACTCCGCCGCTCATTGCTAGTGCTTCCCCGTATCTGTTTGCGCAGACGGCGCGTTGATGGGCTTGCCGCTCTGGTCGAGCATCACCGGGTTGATTTTTTTCGTAATCACATAAGCGCCAATGAGAATTCCGCAAAACGCTACAAAGATAACCGCAAGCAGGATGGTCATAAAATTCACCTGCCTGGGGCGTGCGTTCAGTGATTCAGATTGATCTTGATCCATTCCACCGCTCCTTCAACCAGGGGCTGTGTTGCGACCGACACGCAACGCAGCCGCAGCTCCATTATTTCTTGTTCGTCCCGCTATCAGGTGAACTTTTCACCGGCGTCTCGAAAGGCGCGAAGAAGTTCTCCTTGAGCTCGATCGATTTTTGTTTCGGCGTCACATCGACCACAATGCTCATGTGGTTGATGCCCGGCTGCAAGGTTTCCGGTGCGGCCACCGCATCGAAGACCAGCTTCTTCTCTTCACCCGGCGCCAACTGGATATTGTCATCGAGCCCGATGATATGCACGCCCTGCAACTCAGCCGCCCTGACCTGTAACGTTGCTGCCCTGCCGCTTCTGTTTCCGATCGACATGCGGAAGTGATTTTGGATGAGACCGTCCTTACCTATCGTATACAGTTCGCTCTTGTCGGGCATGATCTGCACAAAGATCGGCTGCCGCAGGCTGATGAAGATAGCGAGCGCCGTCGCATAGACCAGCATCAGCACGAGCACCGCAACGCGCTTGCCGTCGCGCACGCCGAGCCGCCGGAACCAGGCATTTTCATTCTGTACGGCCTTGCTGGTGTCGCCCCACGTGTAATTGATGAGCGACCACTTGCCCATTTTCCCGCGCACCGTAGCGCATGCGTCAATGCACTCGCCGCAATGCGTGCACTCGATCTGACGGTTAGACTCGCGGATGTCGATGCCCATCGGGCATGTCCGCATGCAGTTCTTGCAACTGATGCATTCGCCATCGGGGTCTTCATAGTTCACCAACAGCGTGTGCTTGTCGGCCAGCATGCTCTGCAGATATCCGTATGGACAGATGCTGATGCAAAACTTCTGCCGCAGAAATGCAAAGTCCAATAGTATGACCAGCGTCACGCTCGCGCCCATGATTCCGCCCGCAGTGCGCAGATCAAATTGCATCAGGCGATGGAAGAGGTCGATGGGGTCAATGAAGTAAGAGATGAAGATGAAGCTCAGGAAGACCGCAGCCGGCAGCAGCACCAGCGAAAAAAGCAGAATGACAAGGTAATTGCGCAGCGACTTGCTGACCTTGTACAGCTTGCGGTTCACGAATTTGTGCAGGTTGCTTTGGAGGAGGTTCGCGGCCTCACTGAAGATCATCTGCGGACAGAAATACCCACACCACACTCGCCCATAGACCATCGCCACCGAAGCGATCCACACCATCATGAACATCAGCGAGAAAAAGATGATGGAGAACTCGCTGATCCAAAGCTCTGCGCCGAAAAAGAAAAATCTCTGATGCGGCAGGTCAAAGCGTATGACCTTGAAGAGCGGCAACAGGATAAAGATGACCACGCAGATGCTTTGCACTGCCTTACGCAGGCGATGGAACTTCATTCCTGGTATTGTGAGGAATCCGGTCGATTTTTTTACTGCACTCTCTGTTGAGAGACCCATATTCCTACCTCTAAAAGTGAAAGAGCGTGAACTGCATATGCGATTGCATATGGCAGTGCATCACAGGGCCGGCGAGCGAACCGCGTGCGATCAACAGCACGCCCATGATGGTGACGGTAACAGCGGAGATAGCCGTACCCCAGCGCGCCACTTTCTTCGTGATCGCCGATGCGCCAATTCCGACTGCGATGAGCGCGCCGCTGGTTCCCATGCCGAAAGCCAGCATGGTCAGCGCGCCGGCGAGCGGAGTCTGCGTACCCAATGCCTTCATCAACGCTGCGTAGATAAGACCGCACGGCAGGAAGCCCATCAACGCGCCCAATGCGAACTTGCTCCCCGGCGCTCTGGATGAAAGCATCTTGCCGACCGGGCGCAGCAATCTCTGCGGCATGGCGAAGCCTCTCCACCGATTGCCCCAACGAATAAAACCAACCAACACCAAACCTGTTACAACCATGGCGATGCCGGCGATCATTGCGGCGATATTTTCAATGCCAGCCAGACTGCCGACCAGGCTCATCGCGCCGCCGAGAAGACCGAGCAGCGCGCCCAACAACATGTATGTGAGTGTGCGGCCTGCGTTGTATGCCAAATGCAGGCCCATGAGTGAGCGCTTCTCTTCGCCGGTGTTCGCGGCCACGCTGTACGTCAAAACAATCGGTCCGCACATCTGTACGCAGTGCAGGCTGCTCACAAAGCCAAAAGCCAGTGTCAACCAGAACTCCGCCCAGCTCAGCATGTGCTACCTGCCCGCAATGCTGTAGAGCAGGCCCGGATTGCGTACGGGGGAACTGACGCACATTCGTTCGTAAACAAAACGCTCCATGGTGATGGCGTGTGACGGGCAACGAGATGCGCACATGCCGCAGCGGATGCAGGTTGACTCGTCCTTGAGCATCACTCCGCCGACCGCATCGAGTTTCTCGCGGCTCATGCCGGCCAGCTCGTCGAGCGAAACATTCAACAGTCCGGCGACCTCGGCCTTGCCGTCGTCGCTCTTGCACAGGTCATTCAAACCAACCAGGCGGATCAAATTCTCCGGGCACACGTCCACGCAGCCGCGACAAGCAACGCACATACCGGTTGTGAAGACTGTGTTCACGTTGCAGCGCAGGCAACGACCAGCCTGCGCACGCGCCGCCGCATCGGGATACACCTCTTCGATGACGTCGAGCGAGCCGGCGCGTTGCGCTGCATCCACTACTGGCGGATGAAGGCGCTTGAGCGCATCCCACTCTTCGTGCATTGTGTACTGCGCCGTCTCCCAGCGTGTGCGCACTGTCTCTTCCGTGTGCGTGCCGCGCAGAAAATCGTGCATCGAGCGCGCCGCAATCTGCGCCGAGCGAATGGCGCTGATGAACAAGCGCGGGCCGTGTGCGATGTCGCCGCAGGCAAAGACATCCGGCGCAGTCGTCTGGTAGGTCTCGGGGTTCACCTTGATGAGCCCACGGTTCGATTCAACTCCGTCTTCTGGCGTGAGGAACGAAAGGTCGGATGATTGGCCGATGGAGAAGATGACCGTATCGGCCTCGATGATCTCAATGTTGTCCTTGTTGAAGGTCGGGTTGAAGCGACCCGTCGCATCAAAGACCGCGACGCACTCCTGCGTCTTCAATCCGGCAACCGAGCCGTTCTTGTCGACAATCTCCACCGGTCCGCGCGAGTTGTGCAGCTTCAGGCCCTCTTCCGCGCCCTCGCTCACTTCAATCTCGTCGGCAGGCATCTCTTTGCGGCTTTCAAGGCAGACGACATGCACTTCCTTGTCGCCGGTCATGCGCTGCGCCGAGCGCGCCACATCGTAGGCAATGGACTCGCCACGCTGCATATCTGCGACGGCTTCTTCGCGCTCCATCGCCTCAAGCGGGCGAATGGCCGAACGCGCAACGTCATAGGCGACGTTGCCGCCGCCGATGACGACGATCTTTTTGCCGACCGGCAGAGGCTTGCCTTCATTGAAGGCGCGCAGAAAATCCATGCCGTCGTAAACGCCCTTCAGCTCTGCGCCAGGAATCTCAAGCTTGCGGCCCTTTGGCAAACCGACGCCGAGGAAGACCGCTTTGTAGCCTTCTTTGCGGAGGCTCTGGATGGTGAAATCCTTACCGAGGCGCTGATTGCATTTCAATTCAACGCCGAGCGAGAGGATGGCCTCGATCTCTTTCATCACCAGGTTGCGGGGGAGCCGGAAGACCGGCACGCCCGCGGTGAGCATTCCACCTGGTGAACTGTATGCTTCAAATACTGTGACCTTGTAACCGAGCTGGGCGAGGTCGTGCGCCACCGTCATTCCGGCAACGCCTGCGCCGACAACAGCGATCCTGTCGCCGTTGCCACTGCCCAGCGGCAGCATCGCACGATTGCAGCCTTCAACGTATGCTGTGAAGTCGCCCGTCTCCGGTCCAAATTTTTCCGTGACAAAACGTTTCAATGCCCTGATCGACACAGGCTCATCGAGCGAGCCGCGGCGGCAATTGGCCTCGCAAGGCGCGCCACAGACGCGCCCGCAGATCGAGGCAAATGGGTTGGTGGCGCGCGCGATCCGGTATGCGTCGGCGTCCCGCCCTTCGGCGATCGCCGTCACATAGCCGCATGCATCCGTATGCACGGGGCAGGCGTCCTGGCACTTGACCATCTTCAACCAGTACTCTGTACCCGACACCTGCTCGTATTGATTCTTCGCCTGCGCCATTGCCCGCACTTACTCCTCGTGTTTGCTCTTGCCGAATACAAACACCACCAGGATGAGCAGATAGACCGCGATCATCCCGGCAACGATGTACATGAAGAGGTTGTTCGTACCTGTTACTGTGTTCAACTGTGCCACCAGCGTGCCGTGGTCGCTCGTCAGCTCACCATTCATATAGATGATGAGATAGGCGATGGCCGCCAGCGCGATGATGGGATACGCCAGCTTCAAAAAGAACGGCGCATCGGTTCCCGTACGCTCGGTTATCCATCCACCTGCGTAGCCCTTGATACCAGTTCCCTTGTCTTCGGTCGACATCAATTCCTCCAAATCTCAATTGCGCGTGTGCGCCTTTGGTTGCGTGTGCGGGTCCAACGGATCATCCTCAAGCATTCTGAACTTCGGTTCCTCGCTGTTCTTGCCCCAGTAACCGGCCTTTACGGAGCGGAAGAGAAAATATCCCGTCGTCGCCGTAAAAATGAAGAACATCAAGTACGCAAACAGAACGCTAGGATAGGTGTAATCCGTCATCGCTTCCCTCACTGCTCGTAATCGTTATCCGGGCGCCAGTTCTTTGCGCGGCCACGGGTCTGGAGGTAGGCAACCAGGGCATCCAGTTCATCAGGATTGTTGGCAATCCACGGGAACGGAGGCATGATGGAGCCGGGCACCAGGTCGCGTGGATTGTTGAAGTGCGCTTTGTGCCACTGCCTGTTGTACTTGCCGCCCACACGTGAAAGGTCCGGCCCGGTGCGCTTGGTGCCAAATGTCTGGCGGTAGTCGTAGACAAACTCATCCGGTGTTGAAACCGGCGCGTCCACGCCCTTCCAGCCAGAGCCGGCTCCCTTCGAGGTCACATCCGATAGCAACGTGCGCGTCTGCTGTGTGTGGCAGTACTTGCAGCCCTCGCGGATGTAGATCTCGTACCCCTTTTGTTGAAGCGGGGTGTACTGGACCAGTTTCCCTGTCGGCCCTTTGGATGGATCGTTATTCTCAAACGGCTTGCTCCAGCTCTTATCGAGGAGCGGCGGCAGAACCGTAGTCAGCAGGCCACCAATGAAGAAGAGGCCCAACGCCACCACGATGAATAATGTCGCGTTTTTGTCTGTTTTGCTCAGCATATTCCTCTCCTAGACCGCGGCCGATTCGCCCTGGGGCAGCTTGGTGCCCAGAGCAGTTGACCAGATGTTGAACATGAAGGTGTAGATGCCGGTGGCGATCAGAACGCCCGACAACAGGCGCACAACCCACACTGGCTTCAGCGCGATCACGGTATCAATAAACTTGATGTTGCCGGTGCTCCACTGCCAACCCTGCCAGAAGCCGCCCAACCACAGGCTGGTGAACATACCCAGGCCGCCGATGAGGAAGAGCCAGAAGCTCCAGTTCGCCAGCGTCTCGGAGTGCAGCTTGGTGCCGAAGATGCGCGGAACGACGTGATAAACGCCGGCCATCGCGAAGAAGCTGAAGGCTCCCATCACGGCCATATGCGCGTGACCGGGAATCCAGTCGGTCTTCGAGACAATCGCGTTGACCGAACGCAGGGAGTGCATCGGGCCCTGGAAGCAGGTCAACAGATAGAAGATGGTGCCCGACATCAAAAACTTCAGGCTCACGTTCTCGCCGAGCTGGTGCCACTGTCCCTTCATCGAAGCGATGAAGTTATAGACCACCGCCCAGACCGGAATCAGAAGCATGATGGAGAAGACGATTGAGATGGTCTGCAACCACTGCGTGATGGGTCCGTGGAGCATGTGGTGCGCGCCGGTCCAGACATAGACGAATGCCAGCGACCAGAAGCCCACCATCGACAGCTTGTGGCTGAAGAGCGGCGTGTTCGATGTGCGCGGAATGAAGTAGTACGCAACGGCAAGACCGGCCGGAGTAAAGATGAGGCCGACGGCGTTGTGCGTGTACATCCAGTTCAGGTTCGCCTGGTTGACGCCCGTGGTGAAGAGCGTGGCAAAGTTGCCGGTCAGGTAAACAAACGCTGTCCAGAGGATGGTGGCCATCAAGTACCAGGTGGACACATACATCTGCTCATACTTGCGCGAGTAGATGGTGGCAAAAATATTGAAGCCGTACATCAACCAGGCGATAACGACGAGCACTGCGAGCGGCGTCGGAAGGTCGGCGTACTCAAGACCCTTCTGGTAGCCGGCAGGCAACGCGAAGACTGCGCCGAGAATGATGATGTTCCAGAGGATGGCCGTGGCCACACCCAGCTTCTCGCTCCACAGCTTCACACCGCAAAGTCGCGGGATGAAGTAGAACGAAAGACCGATATCGGCGGCCAGGAGCCAACCGAACAACATGCCGTTCACGTGCAGCGGACGCATGCGCCCGTAGGTGAAGTATTGAATCGAGCCCAAAAACTCCGGCCACACAAACTTGGCCGCGATAATTAGCGCAATGATCGCCACGATCGCAAAGTAGCTTACTGAGCTCATCAGAAACCACTTCGCCGCTATATCCTGGTGGAACTCCTGCGGTTGAACCGCGGTGCCACTCTTTTCCATAGCTGACATTCCAGCCTCCTTCGCTTTCATGATCACTTCCCTGTTGCGTTAAGACTGCGGATAAAGTTGATGATGTCCCCGACATCGTTTTGTGAATAAGAGTCGATCCAAGACGGCATGGCGGTTCCGTCCACGCCGTATTCGATAGATTCAAAAAGTCTGTGGTCGCTCGCCTTGTTCACGAAGGCCGAGTTGAGCAGGTTGCGCGGCCGCGGCGAGATGTCCATCGCGTTCGGTCCGTTGCCGTCTGCTTTGCGACCGTGGCAACCGGTGCAGCGTTGCAGGAAGATCTCCTGCCCATGTGCTATCGATTCGGGCGTGCTCTTCTGCGGATTCGCATCGGGAATCTTGCGTGCTTTGATCGGATTGCGCGGCGTCTTCACGAAGGTCTGTTCCACATAGGTCATCAGGCCGTTGATCTGGTCGTCGTTGAGGACCTTGCCCCACGCCGGCATTGACGTGCCAGCCACGCCCTCATGCAGCGAGTTGATGAACCGTTCGCGCGGCTTCGAGTTCATGAACGGTGCGCTGGTGAGGTCGCGCGGCGCCGGGTCCATATAGAGCCAGTTCGGTCCCTTGCCGTCGCCCTTTTCGCCGTGACAGCGCGAGCAAAGCTGTTTGTAGAGTTCCGCGGATGTCGCGTTCGACGGCGGGGTCTTGCGGCTGAGCAGATAAGCGGTCAGCGCTTCGTAGTCCGCGTCGGGCAAACCAAAGGCGGGCATGTTGGAGTCAGGAATCCGCGAACGCGGGCTCTTGAAGTGCGCCATCAACCACTGGTCGTCGCGCTCCATACCTTCGTAGCCCAGGTCGGGCGAGATGCCGCCATCCTGCGCGTCGAGCTTGTGGCAGCTCAGGCAGGCGAGTCCGTGAATCAGCTTCTCACCGCGCTCCACCTGGCTCATCTTCGCTGCTTCTGCGCCTTCAAGCGCAGTTGCGCTCTCGGGAAGCACCACTGAAGCAGCGGTCTTGTTCACATATTTCTGAACATCGGATTCGCTCTGGCTGTTTCCGTGGCGGCTCTTGAGGAAGATGACGATAGAGGTACGTTCGGCGTCGGTCATCTGGAACTTGGGCATGATCGAGGTCGCCGAGTACGCGCGCGGGTCTGCCGTGTGACCCCATAGATAATCGAGCTTGCGCTCTTTGCCGATCTGGGTCAGGTCCGGGCCGAGCGTTCCGGCGGAGAGCCCGTCGATACGGTGGCAGCCGAAGCAGCCCTTCTTGAAGAAGAGCTCGCGGCCCTTGGCAACTTCGGGCGTTCCCTTGAAGTCCTTGTCGGTGTGGCACTGCGCGCAGTTGGCCTGGAGGAAGGCCGCACCCTTGAGGTGGTCGGCATTCTCCTTCTTCCAATCGCCCTGGGTGGTGTAGCCCAGCATCGGGCTCGGCCAGAACTCTTCCTCGCCGTGCGCGTCGGCTACGGTCAAGCCGCGCCCCTGTCCGTCATGGCAGGTGGTGCAGCCGAAATCCGTGAAGTTGTGCTTGCGCTGCCAGTGGCCGTTCTTCAACACATCACCCATCGCTTCCGAATAGGGATGCGTCTTCAACGGCTGCTTTGCTGAATCAAAGCGCGGGTCGTCCACCGCGATGTGGCAGCTGGTGCAACGGTCGATGCGCTGTGCGCCGAAACCGCTCACGATCGTTTGTTCAATCTTCGGTTCACGCCCGGTCAACGCCGCGCGCTCCACATCGCTCTTCGCCAGCGTCAACGCCTGGTTGAAGTAGGCCTTCTGATTGTCCTGCCACGTGCTCTGGAACTGGTTGTACACAACCACTCCAGTTACGGCTAACACCAGCACGCTGAATACGGCCAACGCCACTCGCATACCAATAGCTCCTCAGAACGGTGAAACGAACTGCCAGTTCGCGCCGCGGAAGAAAGTTCCAACGATGATCAAAAAGACGTTGATCACGACAAAGATCAAGAACAGCAGGTTCGCCAGGAAGCGCTTGCGGCTGAACCAGACGCCAATGCCTTCCTTGCCGCGGTCGATGTACGGCACCAGAACCAAGAGCAGCAGCTCGAGCGCCGGCACACCTACGCCGCCCCAGAAGGCCGAGTAGCTGACCTGCTCTTGAAGACCGAGGAAGTACCACGGCGCCTTTGCCGGGTTCGGCGGATGCATCACATTGACCGGATGCTCAAGCGGCGCGTTGAAGAAGTACGAGACCACCATCAGCACCGCAACCGTGAACATCAACACTGCGAGCTCGGCAATCAACAGGTTCGGCCAGCTGAAGACTGTGTCTTCGTCGAGCACGCCAACCTTAACAAAGGCTCCGCGCACCAAACCCTGCACGGTGAACTTGCGTCCGCCTTCGGCTGAAACGGCAACAGGAGCAGCCACGGGAGCAGTAATCGCCTTAGGTTCGTCTTCCACTTCAGGCTTGGCCAAGCCGCCATCCTTGCGGATGCGCCAGAAGTGAACGCCGACAAAAGTGATGAGCACGACCGGCAGCACAACCACGTGCAGCACATAGAAGCGCAAGAGCGCTTCCTGGCCCACGGTCACATCGCCCAGCAGCATGAACTTCAGCATCTTGCCGATGAAAGGCGCGTAGCCAGCGATGGACGTACCCACCGTGATAGCCCAGAACGCCAGCTGATCCCACGGCAACAGGTAGCCGGTGAAGCTCGAAAAGAGCGTCAGAATGAAGAGCACCACGCCGACGATCCAGTTGAACTCGCGTGGTGGTTTGTAGGAGCCGGTCAGGAAGACGCGGCACATGTGCAGGAAGACAACCGCGACCATGGCGTGCGCGGCCCAGCGGTGCAGATTGCGCAGGATGATGCCGAAGGCGACAGAGCTGCGCAGGTCGAGCATGCGATCATACGCCTGCGTCGTCGAGGGCACGTAGTAGAACATCAGCAGGATGCCCGTCAGCGTAAGAATGATGAACAGATAAAAGCTGATGAGCCCGAGGCCGAAAGTCGTAGTGGGCTTCAGCGTCCGCTTGTTCACCCGCACCGGCTGAATATGCAGGAAGAAGTTTGTAAAACTTGTTGCCGCCCGCTCGCGATCGCTCGATGGCAAGGGATTGCGGAAGATGGAACGCCAGAAGTTGCCCGGCAGCTCCACCACATTCTTCCACAGGGATTTCTTCTCGTTGGTCATACGGTCAGGTAGCTTCCGATCTGGATTTCGTTGTCTTTGTCGACCTCAAGCTCGCCACTTGGGGTGAGGCTCACCTTGTACCAGGCGAGAGCCTTCGGAGCCGGTCCGCCGGTCACGTTGCCGTCGACGTCAAAGTGCGAGCCGTGGCAGGGGCAGGCAAAGCCGACTGGCGAGGGGGCCACGATGCAGCCCAGATGCGTGCAGGTCGTGGAGATGGCGGCTATCTTGTTGCCTTCGCGCACGATGCAGACGCGGCGCGTGTCAATGGCCATGCGCGCGCCTGAGGGAAAATCCTCAGGCCGGCCAATGAGAAATTTATTCGGCTCACCATAGGTGACGCGCGGCTTCAGGAAGACATAAGTTGATAGGGCTCCTGCCGCAAAAGAACCGACGATGCCGGCCCCGCTCACCCATCCTAAAAAGCCACGACGCGAGATCTGTTGCCCGCCTGTTTCATCCGGCCTTGACGCCATTCCCTGCTCCTTTGACTGCTTTCAAATCGTTTGCCGCTTTTGCCTGCCGCTGCGGCTGCCCGGCTTTGTCCTCCGGGTCGGACCAGAAAACCTGGTATTTCACATCTTCAAAGTTCTTGAAGTGCTGCGCTTTGACCGCCCAGATGAAGACCAGCAACGCCCCTGTACCCATAAACAGACTGGCGGCGATTGCTATCCAGGTCGTTTCCATGAAGCAGCACTCCTTGATGCTTGAGATGTTTTGGACTAAATTTCTCCAAATTTCAGGTCAACTGAAAAATATGCGGCGCGACGTAACACGAGCAGTGATGCAAGTCACATGCTCGTGCGACAAAGCTGCTCAGTTTTGATCAGCGGCGCGTTTTGATCGATTTGCTCTCCCCTTTCTCCTCTTATTGATAGAAAACATGAGGATTCTGCACGCTCTGCGCCTCGCATGTGAAAATAAAGTCAGCCATGACCGAACCGGAACTGAATACAGACCAGCCCATCAACGCGGAACACCCCACCGAAGTCTCAACCGAAGCCGCACTGTCAGAGCCGGCAGCTGTGCCAACGCCGCCCCCAACAGGCAGTGACCCCGAGCCCTCACCATTCGTGCCTCCCAGCATCCATCACGGTGAGGAAGAACCCACGGAGAACTTTGCCGAGTTGTTTGCCGAGTTTGAGTCGGCGCACAAGCGCCAGAAGTCGACCGACGGCACTCAACGCCAGCTTGAAGGCACCGTCATCTCCATCAGCCCGGAGTTCGTCTTCATCGACATCGGCTACAAGATCGAGGGCTCCATTCCGCGCGCCGACTTTGCGCAGAACGCCGACACCGTAAAGCCTGGCGACAAGTTCCCCGTCTCCATCAAGGGGCGGACCGAGGATGGTTACTACGCGCTCACGCGGTTCAAGGTTGCACAGCCCACGGACTGGACCGCGCTCGAAGCGGCGTTCAACGCGAAGACGCCTGTCTCGGGCACAGTCACTGCGGTGGTCAAAGGCGGCCTGACGGTCGACGTTGGCGTGCGCGCCTTTATGCCTGCCTCGCGCACCGGTACACGCGACGCGGCCGAAATGGAAAAGCTGGTGGGCACGGAGATAACCTGCCGCATCACCAAGCTCGACACTTCAGATGAAGATGTGGTCGTTGACCGCCGGTCAGTTCTTGAGGAGCAGTCGTTGCTCCGCGCAGAGGGACGCCGCGCTGCGCTCACCGTCGGCGATACGGTCCACGGGACTGTACGGTCGTTGACGAGTTTCGGCGCGTTCATCGACCTCGACGGCATCGACGGGCTGCTGCACATCGGCGACATCAGCTGGGCGCGGGTTAACGCAGCCTCTGATGTGCTGACGGTTGGGCAGGAGCTCGACGTTAAGATTCTCAAGATAGACGCGGAATCGCACCGGCTTTCGCTGGGGCTCAAGCAGCTTCAGCCCGAGCCGTGGGAGACGGTTCCGGAGCGCTACTCCGCCGGTCAGCGGGTTGCGGGTACGGTTACGCGGCTTGCCGACTTCGGCGCGTTTGTTGAGATTGAGCCTGGTGTTGAGGGATTGATTCACGTCTCAGAGTTGAGCTGGACGAAGAGAGTGAAGAAGCCTTCAGATCTGCTCAAGGTCGGCGACCCGGTGGACGCGGTTATTCTCGGCATCAAGCCCGAGGAGCGCAGACTTTCACTTGGATTGAAGCAGGCGCTGGCAAATCCGTGGAGCGAGTTGGGCGCGCGTTATCCAGTGGGCACACAGGTTGCCGGGCCGGTTGTTCGGCTGGCACCGTTTGGTGCGTTCGTTCAAGTGGAGGAAGGCATTGAAGGCCTGGTCCACGTGAGCGAGATTGTGCCGGACAAGCGCATACAGCATCCGCAGGACGCGCTCAAGGTCGGCGAGATAGTGAAGGCGATGGTGCTGGCGATCGACAGCGAGAAGCGGCAGATAAAACTCAGCATCAAGCAACTGATACCGACGAGCGTGGATGAGTTCTTCAACGAGCACAAGGTGGACGATGAATTTTCCGGCCGCGTGTTGAGCGAGAAGGCCGCGGAGTTGGGCGAAGGCGTGATTGCGACGATACGCGCGAAGGCTGTTGCGGCGCCGGTTGAGTCGGCTGTGGCGGAGGCGAAGCCGGACCTGTCGTCGCTGACGTCGATGCTGCAATCGCGTTGGAAGGGCCAGGACAAGTCTGCGGGCAAGGGCGACGAAAGCCTGCGCGCAGGCCAGGTGCGGACCTTCAAGATCGTGACGCTGGATGCAGCAGCGAAGAAAATCGAAGTTGAAGTGGTGTGAAGTGTAGAGCTACGGCTCTACACTTTTTGCA
>CAIMNN010000056.1 GCA_903842845.1 uncultured Acidobacteriaceae bacterium
CCGAAGAACGTTGCTGACAAGGTCATCAAGACTGTCTATTCAATGCA
Organism: uncultured Acidobacteriaceae bacterium; assembly: GCA_903842845.1. Lineage (GTDB taxonomy): Bacteria > Acidobacteriota > Terriglobia > Terriglobales > Acidobacteriaceae > CAIMNN01. The sequence goes on from CAIMNN010000056.1 coordinate 48, forward strand.
GTAAATAATTGCATTCCGTTTGCACAATGAGCCGGTCTTCGGTCCGGTTCATTGATTTTAATGAAGTTATATTGCAGGCTTCCAATTCAACAGTCAGCGGTCAAGTCCTTAATTTCATTTGATTTCGCGATATTGTAACAATCCTTTCATAATTGCCCGATAGCCTTACTGAGTGGACTCGCCATTGAACGAAATTCGTATACCTCAAACACAAGTTTCTGTCAGAGAGGTGGCTGTTGATGCTCAATCCTCGGCAGACGCAGCGGCACACCCTCTCTCAGAGCAGCGTAAATATCTGCTCTCGCTCGGAAGTTCAGGGCTGGCGGACCGCGGCTTTCATTGGCTGATGTTGGCTTGCGGATTCAGCATCTTCGCCATCGTCGCCCTCATTGCTTCGGTTCTGTTTGGCAGCATTGATTTGACCTGGAGCAAGTTTGGCTTCCGCTTTTTCTTCAATCATGTGTGGGATCCGGTCAATGGTGATTTCGGAGCGCTGCCCTTCATCTACGGCACACTGGTCACCTCATTTCTCGCTCTCCTGCTCGCCGTTCCACTGGCCATCGGTGTAGCCGTCTTCCTCACCGAGATGTGCCCGAAGTTTTTGCGTGGACCGCTCTCATTCCTCACCGAGTTGCTTGCGGCAATCCCCAGCGTCATCTACGGCCTTTGGGCTGTCTTTGTTCTGGTGCCTATTCTGCGTGACAATATTAATCCGCTCCTGATGAAGTACCTCGGTTGGACGACGCTCTTCAGTGGCGACAACCTCGGCCTCGGCTACATGAGCGCCGGCGTCATCCTCGCCATCATGATCCTGCCTATCATCTCTTCGCTGACGCGCGATGTGATGAGCGCAGTGCCACACTCGCAGCGTGAAGCGGTGCTGGCACTTGGTGCCACGCGTTGGGAGATGATTCGAGTCGGTGTTCTTCGCAATGCCCGCATCGGCATCGTCGGCTCCGTCATTCTCGGTCTGGGACGCGCTCTGGGCGAGACGATGGCAGTCACCATGGTCATTGGTAACCAGCCCAACCTTCCAAGTCTGCACGACCACTCACTTCTTTCTCCCGGAAACACGATGGCGTCTGTTATTGCCAACGAGTTCAGCGAAGCCTCGGGCAACCTGCACCTCAGCGCCCTGATTGAGATTGGCCTCGCTCTCTTCATCGTCACCATCATCGTCAACGCCATTGCCCGCGTACTTGTCTGGGTCGTCACACGCGGCGCACCGGCGCGGGTCAACTAAGGGGAGCGCACTATGACCACTGAAAATTTCAAAATGCGCAACCTCTTCCGTGACCTGACGGACAAGCTCGCCAGTGGCCTGGCGGTGCTTGCGACCGTTCTTGTTATCGCGCCGTTGGTAGCCATATTTGTTTATCTGCTCTACAAGGGCGCAAGCTCGGTCAATCTGGACTTCTTCACGCAGATACCCAAAGCTGTTGGTGAAGAGGGCGGCGGCATGGGAAATGCCATCGCCGGCTCCATCGTCATTCTGGCATTGGGAAGCCTGATGGGCGTTCCAATCGGTATTGGTGGCGGCATCTTCCTTGCCGAGTTCGGCCGCGGCACCAAGCTGGCCAACGCTATTCGCTTTACTGCTGACGTTCTCAACGGCGTGCCCTCCATCGTCATGGGTATTGCGGTTTACGCACTTGTGGTCAAGCCTCAGGGGCACTTCTCAGCTTTGTCAGGCGGCGTGGCGCTGGGCATTATGATGATTCCCACCATCACGCGCACAACGGAAGAGATGCTGCTGATGGTTCCGAACGTCATCCGCGAGGCGGCGCTTGGCATCGGTCTGCCGAACTGGCGCGCGGTGCTCTCCATCTCATTGAAGACCGCTTCGCCTGGCATCATCACCGGTTGTATGCTGGCCTTCGCCCGCGTTGCCGGTGAGACGGCTCCGCTTATCTTTACCGCATTTGGCAATTCTTTCTGGAATTGGCATCCGAATGAACCAACTGCCGCGCTGCCGTTGCAAATCTACGTCTTTGCCATCTCGCCTTACGACGATTGGCATCGACTGGCCTGGGCTGGCGCATTGGTTCTCATTGTTTTGATCGTCCTTGCCGTCTCGCTGGTCCGTTACGTTACCAGCCGCGGCGTTATGAAGGGAGCAAGTTAAGTGGGTGTTGGCATTGAAGTCACGAGTTTAAACGCCTGGTATGGCTCGAACCATACGTTGCAGGACATCAACCTGCACATTCCGCCCAATCAGGCCACGGCGCTCATCGGCCCTTCCGGTTGCGGCAAAAGCACGTTTGTCCGCTGCCTGAACCGCATGCATGAGACGAACCCCATCGCTCGCGTCACCGGCTCGGTCCGCATTGGCGACATTGACATCTACAAGGATGCGAAGCCGGTGAATATTCGCCGCCGCGTCGGCATGGTCTTCCAGCGCCCCAACCCGTTCCCGACAATGTCCATCTATGACAACGTCGCCTCGGGCCTCAAGCTGAACGGTTTCAGCAACCACCGCTCGCTCGATGAGATCGTTGAAAAATCTCTGCGCAACTCCGCACTTTGGGATGAGGTCAAGGACGAGCTCAAGAAGAAATCCGGCGCCAGCCTTTCCGGCGGACAACAGCAGCGTCTCTGCATCGCCCGCGCGCTCGCCGTCGATCCGGAAGTAATTTTGATGGACGAGCCTGCCTCGGCCCTTGATCCCGTCTCCACCTCCAAGATTGAGGACCTGATCTTCGAACTGAAAAGTCACTACACAATTGTGATTGTGACGCATAATATGCAACAAGCGGCTCGCGTTGCCGAGAAGACCGGCTTCTTCCTCAATGGCCGTATGGTCGAGTTCGACTCGACACACAAGATCTTCACCAATCCGAGCGACAAGCGCACGGAAGACTACATCACGGGCAGGTTCGGATGACACGCATACGTTTTCAACGCAGCTTAGAGGAATTGAAGGAGCAGTTGCTGGTCATGGCTGGCCTGGCCGAGCAAGCCATTCAGCGCGCCATTGAGGCCTACCGTGTGCGCGACCTCTCCATCTGCGACCTCGTCATGCGCAGTGAAGTGGCCATCAACCGCCTGGAGCGCGAGATCGACCAGGCTGCTCTCGACCTGCTCGCCATGGAGCAACCCATGGCGATTGACCTGCGCTTCATCCTGAGCGTTATCAAGATCAACGCAGACCTTGAGCGCGTGGGCGATGCGGCTAAGAACATCAGCGACCGTGTACGCAGCATGGAGTCGATGCCGGCTGTTGAACTGCCGGTGGACATTCCCAAGATGGCGACGCTTGCCGCTTCAATGGTCCGCAAGAGTTTGCAGGCTTTCATCGAGGGCGACGCCGAGATCGCTGAGAGCGTGCTCACCATGGATGACGCGGTCGATGCCATGAACCGCGCCGCGCATACTGCACTGACCAAGGTTATGAGCGAAGAGGGACACAACGCTCCTCAGGCGCTTAATGCCCTGATGATCAGCCGCAGCCTGGAGCGCGTTGCCGACCATGCAACCAACATCGCAGAGGACGTTATCTTCTGGATCAAGGGCGATGATGTGCGCCATCACAAGAGCATTGCCAAGAGCGAACAGAAAGCCGCAGCCAAGCTCGCCGCCAAAGAGGCCGCCGCTGGAATAGCGTCAGCCGCCGAAGAGGGCGAGACACCGGCAAATTAGTTCGATAAAAAATAAGGGCGGAGCCATTGGCTCCGCCCTTTCACTTTGCCTGGAACTATTCGCCAGCTACAGCAGCATGCACACCCTCAGCCGCTGCCGGTCGGAACCATCCCCAGCCATTACGTGCAACAGCTTCAAGCAACGCTGGCGACGGGTTGATTGGGAACGGGTTCTTCGCTATCTCAAGCATCGCCAAGTCGTGAATTGAATTCCCGAAGACCGCATCAGGCGCATGCAATCCGACGCGTTTGAGCGATGCAGCTTTGCCCTCGTCGGTTGGCACGTCGATGATCTTGCTGGTCAGTATGCCGCTCTCCACCTTCACCTCGGCAGCCAATATGCGTTCCTCGGTTATCCCGAACCGCTCAACGCCAGCCGCAATCACCCATTTGTTGGTCGAGCTAACAGCCCACAACTCAACGCCGCGCGCTCGCAGCTTCTCGATCAACTGCGCCATCTCCGGGAAGACGCGTGCAACAACAAACTCTTTCACGTAGCGTGCAGCAGCTGCACGGATCTCCTGCTCGCGCAAGCCTGCATACATTTGCGTCATCTCGCCGCAGATATCAAGCTCGCTGACAGTGCCGGCCTGATAGGCGCGATGCCGCGTGTCGATCCAGTCGCTCGTCTCACGCGAGACCAATCCCTGCTCCATCGACCACACCATGAAGCCGTATCCAGAGTCGCCGCCCCACAGGGTGCCGTCACAATCAAACACGGCAACCTTGGCGTTGAGCGCCAGTACGCGTTCTTCCAATTCCTCTGCCGACCACTTCGGCGTATCGATCAAGATCTCTGACAATGCGAATCCTTTGTGAAAATTTTGCTTACTTCCATTTTCTCGCACTTCGCCATTAAATGCACGTTACTGAAGATGAACCTTCGATGAAGAGTTTTATTACGAACAAGTTGCCGGTGTTGATTCCTGTTCAACAAGGTTCCGCCAATTCACTGCGTGCGTACATTCAAAGGCGCAACTGCTGATAATGAACGTATGAGCCTCAGTGCCTATCCGTTGCTGCAACGCGAATATTTGAACTATCTGCGCATCGAGAAGGGTCTGCGCCCGCTGACCTGCGAGGCTTACGAAGGCGACCTCAACACATTTGCTGAATTCCTCGAAGGCCGCCACGGCATTCTTCTCAGCGCAACCGGCGAAGATGTTGCCGATTTCCTTGAGCACCTGCGCACACACAATATCGACTCACGTTCCATCGCGCGCAAACTGAGCTGCCTGCGCGGTTTGTACAAATGGCTATTGCAGGAGTGCCGCATCCATCACGACCCGACTATCAACATCGAGTCGCCCAAGGCGTGGAAGGTGCTGCCCAAGTCACTCGCTGAGCCGGAGATGACCGAGATGCTGGAGCGTGCCGCGCTGGCCGCATCGCATCCTCAGGCCCGCGCTATCGACCTGCGCGACCGCGCCATTCTTGAGCTTTTGTATGCCGGTGGATTGCGTGTCTCAGAGCTGACCGGTGTGAACACCAGTGATCTTTCGCTCGATACTGGCCGCATTCTTGTCCGCGGCAAGGGTGACAAGGAACGCATCGTTCCGCTGGGTCGCATCTCGGTCGAAGCTCTTGAGACTTATCTGCGCGAAGGCCGCCCGCATCTCGCCCGCATCAGTTCTTCACGCGTAAAACGCGCGGACAATGCACGACTCTTTCTCTCGCTGCGCGGTATGCCGTTGACGCGGCAGTGGATCTGGCATCTGGTGAAGACGGCCAAACAATCGGCAAGCCCGCACAGACTGCGCCACAGCTGCGCCACTCATATGGTGGAGCACGGCGCCGACCTGCGCTCGGTCCAACTAATGCTCGGCCACGCTGATATCTCAACGACGCAGGTCTACACGCATCTCGCTCTCGGCCGACTGAAAACCGTGCATCGTGAGCATCATCCGCGCGGCAAGCGCAAAGTGGAAGTGCTGGATGAAGTCAGCCAGTCCGAGCCACTCGGAGCCGCATCATGAGCGCGGCACTTGTACATGAGCAGCCAGTCGACGAAACCCAGACCGTCAACACGCTGGTTCACGCGTATTTGAAAATGCTGGCTAATGAACGCGGCTCCTCTGCACACACGTTGCGTGCTTATGACCGCGAGCTGACTTCCTTCGCTACTTTCGTCTCAGAAAAGTACGGCGGCGACCAACACCCGGCAAAGATCGACCATCGTCAGATTCGCGTCTACCTCGGCACACTCTACGATCGCGGCCTGGCAAAAAGCTCTGCCGCACGCGCGCTCGCCGCCATTCGAAGCTGGTTCAAGTGGCTTGCCCGCCAGCACGTCGTCGAGCAGAACGTTGCCAAGCTCGTCGCCACGCCCAAACTACCCAAGCATCTGCCGCGCGTTCCCACCATTGAAGAGATGAACCTGGTCGTCGACTCGGTCACCGACGAGGTCGCAAGCTGGCCAGCGCGCGATGCGGCGATTCTCGAGCTCCTCTACGGCTGCGGCATTCGTAACGCCGAACTCACTGGCCTGAACCTCAACGACATTCACTGGGCCAACGACGCCATCCTCGTCCGCGGCAAAGGCTCAAAGCAGCGTCTGGTTCCACTCGGCGACGCAGCCGCAACCGCTCTCCGCACCTATCTCGCGGAGCGCTCCTCGCGCATGGCAGCAGCCGAGGCTTCTACGCCCGCGCTCTTCGTCAATCTGCGCTTGCGTGGGCTCAAGCAGGGAAGTGAAGCTCGCCTTACAACCCGCAGCGTCGGACGCATCGTCAAACGAATCGCCGTCCTTGGAGGGCTACCTTCCGACGTGCACCCGCATACACTGCGCCACGCATTCGGAACGCACTTGCTCGAAGAGGGCGCCGACCTGCGCGCCATCCAGGAATTACTGGGCCACGAGCGTCTCTCCACCACGCAGCGCTACACGCAGCTGACCACCGCGCAGCTCGAAAAGGTCTACGACCAGACGCATCCGCGCGCAAAATAGCCACAATCCGCATTCAAGCGGCATTCACGCACCGCCCACGCGCACCATTTACACTTATAGATGGAGAAATTTGCCTTGTTTCAGAAGATTTTAACTTCCATATTTGGTACCTCCAATGAGCGTATCCTCAAGCGGATCACGCCGATAGTTGCCACCATCAACGCTTTCGAAGAGCAGATCCGTCCGCTCAGCGACGAGCAGTTGCGCGCCAAGACCGTCGAATTCCGCGCACGCATCTCCGCCAAACTCGAAGGCATCAAAGACACCGACGCCATCAAGGCCGCCGAGCGTGAAGCACTCGACGAAATCCTGCCTGAAGCTTTCGCCGTCGTCCGTGAGGCTGGTTGGCGCGCCGTCAAGATGCGCCACTTTGACGTGCAGCTTATCGGTGGCATGGTTCTGCACCAGGGCAAGATATCTGAAATGCGAACTGGTGAAGGTAAAACGCTGGTCGCAACCCTGCCTTGCTATCTCAACGCACTCGCCGGCCACGGCGTACACGTCGTTACCGTCAACGACTACCTGGCCAAGCGCGACGCCGAGTGGATGGGCAAGATATACGAGTTTCTCGGACTGAAGGTTGGCGTCATCGTTCACGACCTTGATGACAGCCAGCGCCGCGAGGCCTACGCCGCTGACATCACATACGGCACAAACAACGAGTTCGGGTTCGACTACCTGCGCGACAACATGAAGTTCGATATCAAGGACTGTGTCCAGCGCGGCCACTACTACGCAATCGTCGACGAAGTTGATTCGATCCTCATCGACGAAGCCCGCACCCCGCTCATCATCAGCGGCCCCACTGACCAGACCACCGACAAATACGCCCGCGTCCGCAAGATCATTCCGCAGCTTGAGCTCGGCGAAGAGATCGAACTCGGCGAGGGAAGAAAGCGGCTCACCGGCGACTACATCGTCGACGAAAAGCAGCGCACCATCGGCGTCACCGACGAAGGCTGGGTAACAATTGAAAAGGCCCTCGGCATTGACAACATTGCCGACGCCGAGAACTGGGACCTCAAGCATTACGTCGAAACCGCCATCAAGGCGCATGCACTCTACAAGCGTGATGTCGATTATGTCGTCAAGGACGGCGAGGTCATCATCGTTGACACCTTCACCGGCCGCTTGATGCCCGGCCGCCGTTGGTCCGATGGTCTGCATCAATCCGTTGAAGCCAAGGAGAACGTGAACATCCGCAAGGAAGACCAGACCCTTGCCACCATCACCTTTCAGAACTACTTCCGCCTCTATAAGAAGCTCTCCGGCATGACCGGCACCGCCGAGACCGAGGCCGCTGAGTTCGAGAAGATCTACAAGCTTGAGATAGTAGTCATCCCGACCAACAAGCCGATGTTGCGCGTTGAGAACCCTGACGTTGTCTTCCGCACCGTGAAGGAAAAATATCTTGCCGTCGCCGATGAGATCGCCGCGCTGCACGATAAGAATCAGCCAGTGCTGGTCGGCACAACATCGATTGAGAAGTCTGAACTGCTGAGCGGCTATTTGCAACGCAAAGGCGTCAAGCACACGGTGTTGAATGCAAAGTTTCACGAGCGCGAAGCCGAGATTGTTGCGCAGGCCGGACGCTTCGGCATGGTCACCATCGCCACCAACATGGCTGGCCGCGGAACCGACATTCTCCTCGGCGGCAACCCTGAGTTCATGGCCCGCCAGGACCTCGTCCGCAAGCAACAGGCCCGCGCCATCTCTACCTCCGAGGGCGCAATCCAACCCGTTGCCGGCCCCGGAATGGTCCGCTTCTATTACAGCTCCCAGGAGTTCGAGACAACACAAGAGCTGTGGGATGCTGCCATTGCCTCGCACGAGGCCGCAGCCAAAGAAGAGCATGACGCAGTGGTAGCCGCCGGCGGTCTCCACATCATTGGAACGGAACGCCATGAGTCGCGGCGAGTCGATAACCAGCTTCGCGGTCGCGCCGGTCGCCAGGGCGATCCCGGAGCCTCGCGCTTCTACCTCTCGCTCGAAGACGATCTCATGCGGATCTTCGCCCGCGAGTGGGTCTCCGGTCTGCTCCAGTCGCTCGGCATGGAAGAGGGCGTGCCGATCGAATCGCGCATGATCTCCAAGCGCATCGAAGCGGCGCAGAAGGCCGTCGAAACCCAGAACTTCGAGTCCCGCAAGCACGTCCTTGAGTACGACGACGTCATGAACAAGCAGCGCGAAGCCGTGTACGGCCTGCGCCGCCAGTTGATGGAGGGTGTCGACCAGAAGCAGCTCATCACCGAGGATTACACCAGCACTATCCTCTCCAATATCCTCGACGAGTTCGCCCCCGAGAAAGCCACGCGCGACGAGTGGAAGTTCGACAAGATCTTCGAAGCCATCTTCGATATCTTCGGCGCACAGTTCACCAGCGGAACCGAGGGCCCCGATGCGCTCGACCTCGACGCGCTCTCGCGCCACGAAGTCGGCGAGACCCTCTTCGAACGCATCCGCGCCCGCTATGACCTCAAGGAATCCATCCTCGGCGCTCAGGCCATGCGCTACCACGAGCGCATCGTCATGCTCTCGGTTCTCGACGGCCTCTGGAAAGACCACCTCCTCGCCATGGACCACCTCAAGGAGGGCATCGGGCTTCGCTCGTACGCGCAGCAGGATCCGCTCGTCGCCTACAAACGCGAGTCGTTCGACATGTTCGAAGCCATGATGCTCCGCTTCCAGGAAGACACCGCTCGCCACCTCTTCCGCATGCAGATCATCGGACCCGACGGCCAGCCCATTGAATCGCCCGAGCAGTTAGCCGCAGCGCAAGCCGCTCAAGCTGCGGCGCAGGCCCAGCAGCAAGCCCAGCAGGCATTCCTGCAGCAGCAGATGGCAGTCCACCAGCAGCAGCAGTTGACGCCTCCGCCGCAGCTCGAAGCCCCAACAGCGCCCGTCATCCCGACCCGCGCCCCATCCACCACCATCGACGCCCTTGAGCGCGAGTTCCAGAAGAAGAAGGAACGCGAGCTGGAGCAGTCGCGCATGGCTGGCGCCGCCACCGCCGAACCC